>NZ_JACVJJ010000046.1:0-16355 GCF_015711935.1 Candidatus Solincola tengchongensis | reverse complement strand
CTTCGGGGCAAACCTCCCGCGCTGCTCCCGGCTCGTGAGGCCCGCGCTGCGCGGCGATCTCCTTCCACGTTTCTGCGATGGCGTGCTCAAAATGCGAGAGGCGTTCGACGACACCGCCCTCCAGGGCCTCCAGGCGATTGATCTCCCGGCATTCCGTCTGGGAAATGAGCTCGTTCAAAACTCGAATCAGGCTTTCTTGAATCGTCTCCATCCGATCTTCCGTCCTCTCTACTCTGCTCGATCCAGCGGTCGAGGGCATCACGATCCACCCGTACCGTGCGATGACCGAAGGTCACCTTCCCGGGCAACCGCCCCTGGTGAGATAGGCGATAAACCATAGTGAGCGGCAGATTAAGATATTCCGCCGCCTCTTCAAGCGTCAGGAGCCTCTTTTCCAACTCCCGCCTCCGGCCAGATGTCTTCCGGGAGCACCCCCAGGACCTCAGCGATTCGCCTCCTGATCCGCGGGTACTCGAATCAGGCTTTCTTGAATCGTCTCCATCCGATCTTCCGTCCTCTCTACTCTGCTCGATCCAGCGGTCGAGGGCATCACGATCCACCCGCACCGTCCGATGACCGAAGGTCACCTTCCCGGGCAACCGCCCCTGGTGAGAGAGGCGATAAACCATACTGAGCGGCAGATTCAGATATTCCGCCGCTTCCTCAAGCTTCAGGAGCCTCTTTTCCAACTCCCGCCTCCGGCCAGATGTCTTCCGGGAGCACCCCCAGGACCTCAGCGATTCGCTTCTTGATCTTCGGATATGGGCGGTAATAACCGAGCTCGATCGAGGCGATGAGGCTCTGGTTCACGCCGACCCGGCGGGCGAGCTCCGCCTGGGTGAGCCCCCTGTTCTTGCGCAATCGTCTCAACTCGCTCATGAAACCCCTCCTTGACTCCTCCGCCTTCAGTAATAAAATTACTCATATAAGTACGATTTACAGAAAAGTTAGGCGTAACATTTACCGTAACATGGCCGGACATGCATACCTCGAGATCGAGCGCGAGAAGTTCACCTGGAGGGTGGCGAAGGGCCATTACTGGGCGGAGGGGAAGGTCATTACCGTGTTCATCGCAGGCGAACCCAAGCCTCCTTTCCTCATACCGGCGCGGGGAGGGGAGGAGGAGAGGGAGCCCCTGAAGCTCAATCCTGCCCTTTTCCTCGAGTTCGCAAGCCTGGAAACCCCAGATCAAATCCTCCGCTTCGCCGACCGATACGGGATGCTCACCGAAGGTGAGGTCACGTTAAACTTAAAAGCCGGATACGATAGAGAGGAAACTCTTGATGAACTCGTGCATCTCCCAAAGGATGAGAGGCTTTCGCGGAATCTGCAAGGTTATCTGTTTGGTGAGTTCGTAAACGCCGAAAGCCTTGATTTCTGGAAGCGTGAGTCGCGTAAGATGCGCTGCTTCGCTGCCCTTTATGAAGCGGCTCAGACGTATAATCCTAGAGATATAAGAACCGTGAAGCGCATCGAGAATTTGATCGTTCATTATCCGAGAGAAAAAGTTTTTTCCGTCGTCTTCCCGGACGATGAAGTACCAGTGGAGCGTTTTCTCATCAGCGGTATAGAAGAGCCGGAGGCTTATAAGCGCATGGTCGATGGAGGGCCGCTCGTGCGGGCCCGGGAGTTTATGGCGCGCATGGTCAACGAGAAATTGAGTGTTTACAACCTCCATCACCCGAGCCACATGGCCGCCGTCCCCCAGGCCTACGTCGATGAAGAGGGGAATGTCGGGAGCTACCTTGAACCCTCAACCCTTTTATGCGCCATGTGGATACAGGCCCTTCGGGCCCTGGTGGGCGAGACGAGGTATAAGCGATGCCTCGAGTGCGGTATGTGGGAGGACGTCACCGACCGCCGCGTGAATTGGAGAATGCATCCGGCCTGCGCAACCAAGAGGCGGATGCGTGAGATGCGCGAACGGAGGAAAGGAGATGGCCACCATCGTAAAGCGGGAAGGTAGCTACGTCGATGAAGAGGGGAATGTCGGTAGCTACCTCGAACCCTCAACCCTTTTATGCGCCATGTGGATTCAGGCATTGCGGGCCCTGGTGGGCGAGACGAGGTATAAGCGATGCCTCGAGTGCGGAATGTGGGAGGACGTCACCGACCGCCGCGTGAATTGGAGAATGCATCCGGCCTGCGCCACCAAGAGGCGGATGCGTGAGATGCGCGAACGGAGGAAAGGAGATGGCCACCATCGTAAAGCGGGAAGGTAGGGACGGCCCGCGCTATTATGTGGTCTACCGATATGGCGGAAAGCAACGGTGGGAACTAGCCGGGAGGCGGGAGGTCGATGCTCGTAGACTCAAAGCCCGCATCGAGAAGCAGCTTTATGAAGGCACCTTCCGAATGGTCGATGATAAGACCTTCGACGACCTCTCAGAAGAGTTTCTGAGGCTCAAAAGGCGTGAGGTAAGACCAAACACCTTCACCGCCTATGAATCAGCCGTGAGAAGGCTTCTCCGACACCTCAGCGGCCGCAAATTGAAAGATATTGGCGTCAGGGAGGTGGAGGAGCTCTCCTCAGCCCTTCTATCGGAGGGAATCTCCACCGCCACGGCCTTCCGATGCCTCTCCCTACTCTCCTCCATGTTCAAGAAGGCCGTTCTTTGGGGATATATCCCATACAATCCAGCCGAATATGTCAAAAAGCCTCGAGTGGAGAGGCCGGAGCCGGATTTCCTTGAGCCGGAGGAGATACGCAGGCTCATAGAGGCCACCGAGGAACGCCACCGGGCTTTGATCATGTTCGCCTGTCTCACCGGGGCCAGGCAATCCGAGATACTCGGCCTCAGGTGGGGAGACCTCGACCTGGAGGAGGGAAGGGCTTATATCCGGCAAGTCCTCCAGGGAGGGAAGTTCTATCCTCCGAAATCCAGGGCGGGGAGGAGGGTTATCGACCTGCCTCCCGTCCTCGTGGAGGAGCTCAAAGTCCACAGGCTGCGCCAGGCCGTGGAGCTGGAGGAGAACCCCCATGATCTCGTGTTCACCACTTCCTTGGGGACACCCATGGACAAGAGGAACGTCACACAGCGCATCCTGGAGCCCGCCCTGAGGAGGGCCGGGCTGCGAAAAGTCGGTTTCCATGCCTTGCGCCACAGCTATATCTCCATGCTGATCGCTCAGGGCGAGAGCATCAAAACGGTGCAGGCTTTGGCCGGTCATTCTTCGGTACGTATGACTGTGGACGTCTACGGACACCTGTTCGAGAGGGCGGGGAAGGCGGCAGCGGAAAGGCTGGAGAAGGCAATATATGGAAAAATGGAAAAAAGTGCATCTAACACTTCATCTAACACCTCATAATTTGCCATGCTTTTCGATGCTTTGTCGGAAATGCATTTTCGCAGGTCAGATTGGGTAAGGAAAAACATGGAAAAACACCAAAAACCCAGCAAAAGAGATTGGCATGGTAGAGGTCACGGGTTCAAGTCCCGTCGGCTCCACCAAAGGTCAGCCGGGAGGACGCGGAAGCGGAATCCCGGCTTTCTCCTGTCCGCCTATCTCGGTCATGTGCTCTCATAGCGGACACCTTACGGGAGTGAGCCGATCAACCGGTCGCTTTGCCGTTTCGTAATGGCAATAATTACCATATAAACGCCGTATTTCCTAGGCTTCGTAGACAACTCCAGTGGATTGTGCCATCATCTAGGAGAGGCGTGATGGCGGCCGCCTGATGATGGGACCTATGTCATCGAGGGATGGAAAGCGAGGAGGAGTCATGCACAAGAGGCTTGCGGTAGTGTTTTTCTGTCTGGGGCTGGTGTCCCTTCTGGCGTTCATGGCGGGATGCGGGAAGAAGGAGAGGACCATCAAGACCCCGGAGGGAGAGATCAGCGTCGAGGAAGGCGGGGGAGGCAAGGTGACCTTCAAAGGCGAGGAGGGAGAGACCACCTACCAGGCCTTGGGGGAGGCGCCGACCGAGGAGGAGCTGGGAGCCCCCATCTATCCCGGTGCCCAATACGTGCAGGGAACGGGCGGCACGGTGAAAGGTACCTCCGAAGGAGAGGCCGTTTCCACCACCGGGGGCCAGTTCACCACCGACGACCCCATCGACAAGGTCATCTCCTGGTATGAGGGCAAGCTCGGCGCCCCCGTATACCAGAGCACCTCGCCCCGGGAAGCGAGCTGGATGATGGGGAGCGAGAAGGATATCGTCACCGTCTCGGTGGCCGAGGAGGACGGTAAGACGACCATCACCATCGCCAGGCTTTCGGGGGTGAAGTAGCTCTTATGGTTTCCTGAAAGCTGGAGGGGCGTGATAGACGGGCCGGCCGGAGGTCGGCCCTTCTGGCTTCAAACCGCAGGTCAGGCTTACCGCACCACTTCGGTGGAAGAGGGCCGGAATGCGCCCGGTCGAGGATGGCGATCAGGAGGACCGGGGAGCGAGAGTCCAGGTCGAGAGTGTCCGAAAGGGGTTCACACGTCTCTCGATACGGTCGGGAGGAGGGAGGAGGCGTGCGCGCAAGGAGAGGGATGGGCATGAGGCCGCGCGGGTGGCGCGGTTCAGGGACATGGCCTTGGCGGATGGCCCTGGCGGCGGCGCTTCTGGTGGTCATGGCGATCCTATGGGCCGGGTGCGGGGGCAAGGGGTCGCCCGCAACCGAGGAACCCGCTCTCGGGGAGGTCGGGCCGGAGGCCGCGGAGGAAGAGGATATGACGGCGACGGATTCCGGGACCGATGCCTTGGAAGGCGGGGAGGCCTTCACCCATATAACGGAGGGGGGCGAGGTTGCCTACCAGGTGAGCCGGGAAGCTCCCGCGGAGGAGGAGCTCGGGGTGCCCCTCTATCCTGGGGCCGCCTACGTAGCGGGTAGCGGGGGTAGCGTTAGCGGGAGTTCCTCCGAGGGGGCGTTCACCACGATAGGTGGGGAATATCGGACGAAAGACCCCTTTGGCAGCGTCTTCCAGTGGTACCGGGAGAGGTTGGGAGAGCCACTCGTCTATCGTCCGGAGCAGGATATGGCCACCTGGAACCGCGCCGAGGAAGGCCGCATGGTCGTGGTCGGTTTGCGCCGGGAGGGAGGGGAGACGGCCATCCTCATCTACTCTTTGAAGGGGGATGCCGAGATCTTCACCCCCTGACTCTCGACGTTGCCGCGGAGCCCAGCGAAGCCGGAGATTCCCGGAGATCCGCCTGGTGCCAAAGGTGGATTCGCCTTTCCCGGTTTATATTCTCTATATTGACCCCCCGGTAACTAAACTATATAGTAATGACGTGTCAGTTCAGAAAGAGGGGAGGCTTTGGCCTTCGAATGATGCGGGGCGCCGGCGCGGAAGCCGCCAGGGAGTGACGATCGGTTACGGAATAAAGGGGAGATAAGCGGGGAGGGATGAAAGGGAGGTCGGAGGCGACGCGGGGCGATATAAGAACTCCATTCCTTTGTCTGGGTTTAAGGTCGCGTTGATTTCGTGAACAATAATATTTAACATGTATAAATATAAAGGAACCGGGCGCAAATAGATATTCCGTCAGGCTATAACCGAGAGGGGGGTTGCGATCATGGATTACCCGTGGTTCAAGGAGTACGACCTGTGCGGCATACCCAGGACCCTGGAACCATATCCCTCCATCCCCACCCACGGTTTTCTCGACCAGGTCGCGGATTCCCATCCCCGCATGGGCTGCGTGCAGTTAGGTCTGGAGATGACCTACCGTGAGGTGAGGGAGCATGCCGACCGCCTGGCCAACGCCCTGGCCGCGCTGGGGGTGGAGAAGGGCGACCGCGTGGTGACACTCCTCCCCTCATCCATCCAGTTCGTGGTGGCGGATTCGGGCATCTCCAAGGCGGGAGCGGTTCACGTCCCCTGCAGTTTCCTGGAGGCCCGGGACACCCTGGCTCACAAGCTCAGCGAGAGCTCGCCCAAGGCCCTCATATGCCTGGAGGAACACCTGGCCACCGCGGAATACCTGAAGGAGTTCATGGCCGCGCCCAACATAATCATCACCAAGCTCGACGACTACTCCGGCTGGTCCACCAAGCGGGCCGGCCTGCCGGACGTGCTCTGGCTCACGGAGATCATCGATCAGGCCGCCCCCCGGCCGCCCAAGGTGGAGATCGACCCGGCCCGTGACCTGGAGACCCTGCTCTTCACCGGAGGGACCACCGGGCTACCCAAGGGATGTATGCTCACCCACCGCAACCTGGTGGCCAACGTGCTCCAGAACATCGCCGTCTTCGGTCCCGTGACCAAGGTCCTCAAGGGGAACATAAACGTGATCATGGGGCTGCCCTTCTTCCACAGCTACGGGCACTGCATAATGCACACCATGATCGGAGGCATGGCCGCCACCATGCTCATCGTCCCCGACCCCCGGGACGTGAAGGCCATGCTGGACATCATGCACAAGTACAACCCGGTTCTCCAGTTCGGGGTGCCTACCCAGTTCATGAAGATGCTGGAGGAGGACTTGCACTCCGCCCGGGTCATCGGCATCTCCGGTTCCGCCGCCCTGCCCCCCACGGTGCAGGAGAAGTTCGAGGAGTCCAGCGGGGGAGGTTTCGTGTCCGAGGGTTACGGTCTCTCCGAGCTCTCCCCGGTGACCCACTTCAACGTGTCCACCAACCTGCGGGTAATGGGGGGCAGGAAGGGAGTGCGCATCTTCAACGCCGTGCTCTTCAACCCGGTGAGCATCGCCCTCACCCGGGCCCAGGCCAAATTACTGGGACCCAAGAGGTTCGGGAAGATGTTCACCGGCATCATAAGCTTCCTGGCCAAGCGCTCCCGCAAGTCGGAGGAGGCCCGCAAGGTGGAGAAGAAGGCCACCATAGGCATCCCCCTGCCGGATACCGAGGTCCGGGTGGTGGAGGTGGACAGCGGGCGCGTCCTCTCCTTCGAGGAGCTCTACCGCGAGGGCAAGGTGGGGGAGATGCTCCTCAAAGGGCCCCAGCGCATGCTGGGTTACTGGCCGGAGCCGGGAAAGGGCCTGGACGAGGAGGGCTTCGTGCATACCGGGGACGTGGTGAAGATGGACGAGAACGGCTATTTCTCCATCGTGGACCGCACCAAGGACATGGTCATCGTCTCCGGTTACAAGGTATACACCCGAGAGGTGGACGACATCCTCTACGACCATCCGGCCACCGAGCTGGCGGCCACCATAGGGGTCCCCGACCCGGAGAGGCCGGGAAGTGAGAGGGTATGGGTGTTCGTCCAGGTCAAAGAGGAGTACAAGGGAAAGGTCACCGAGGAGGACTACCTCAACTACCTCAAGGAGAAGGTGGCCAAGTATGCCGTGCCCCGCGAGGTGGTCTTCCTTGACGAGATGCCCCTGACCGAGGTCTTCAAGGTCAACAAGAAGGCCCTGCGCGAGATGCAGATAAAGAAGCTGCAGCTCGAACAGGCCGCGGAGGGCTGAGGAAAGGGACCGCGGCCGGGGCGTTCAACAGCTCAGGGGGAGAGGAAGCCGCTTTCGAGAAGCAGTTCCCGCGTGGCCTCCAGGGCCGGGCAGGGAGGCATCTCCAGGAAACTGCAGGCCGAGGCGTCGAACTCCCTCACCGTATCGTCCTCGGGGATAGCCCCCAAAAGGGGGAGAGCGGTCATGGTTCCCGCCTTTTGTGCCTCCGCGGGATCCCGCACCCGGTTGAGGATGAGGCCCAGTTTCCGGTACTCCACGGCCTCCTCGGCCACCTCGCGGATGGATTCCGCCACCCGCAGGCCTTTGGCCGTGGTGTCGCTGACCAGCAGGAGGTGGGATACGGAGCGCATCACCCGGCGGTTGACCTGTTCCACACCGGCCTCGGCATCGATGAGGGTGAGGTCGAAGTGGGAGGAGAGGGACTCGATGGCCTCCCGTAAGAGGGTGTTCAGCTGGCAGTAACAGCCCTCCTCCTCCGGTCTCCCCACGGACAGGAAGGCCAGGTTGCCGTCCTCCTCGAGTATCTCCATCATCTTATAGTCAACGGAGGCCGCCAGGTCCACCTGGTCCGCGGCGTGCTCGCGCACTGCGGATATTATCTCCTTGCGCACGTCGTTCACCGTCCTCGCCGGGAAGATGCGCAGGGCCATGCCCAGCCCCACCGCCGGGTCGGCGTCCACCACCAGGACGCGGCGCCTCCCGTCATCGCGGAGAAGCCTGGCCAGCAAGGCGGCCAGGGTTGTCTTTCCCACCCCGCCCTTACCGCAGACGGCCACCACAGGCTCACCCGCCATCGGGCGTCGACCTCCCCCCGCCGCGTTCCTCCTGCAGCCGCTCGCGGATGCGCCGCAGCTCGACCACGCTGTCGCAGACCTCCACGTACTCGCAGGTGTCGCAGTCGAAGTTCATCTCCTCATACATCTTGATGAGCGCCTCCACAATCTCCTGGACCAGGTCCGCGGCCCGGGAGAGCTCCTCGATATCCTCCCGCGAGGAGGTCACCAGGAGCACCTCCGCGGCGTCCACGAATTCCAGCTTCCTCACCGCCTGGATAAGAGCGCTCCCCAGGAGCTGCGCGTTGAACCCCCGTTGCATGGCCTCCCGGCTGATGCGGCACCACACGCTCTGCCTTCCGGGGAAGACGCGGGCCATGAAGCCGCGCAGGCCGAGGTTGTATGTGGCGTCGCGCAGGTCGCGGTAGCAGTCGTATTCGTCGCTGAAGCGCCCTCCCACCATGACCACCTGGGCCAGAGGGGCCCTCCCGGCCTGGATCTCCGGGAAGTCGGGACCCACCAGGGTTATCCTGCCGTCGGCCACTGTGCCGGAGTCGTCCCAGAGGAGAAAAGAGCGGGAGGCCGTCCCGGGGCTTCCCAGCTCCAGTCCGGTGTCCTCGCTGAGGATGACCTGGGGGGAATCGGTTTGCGGAAGCACGGCGGTGAAGGGCAGTTCCCTGGCCAGGCCCAGGGAGCGCTTCTCCTCCATATAGCGCCGGATGTCCTTCAGGGGTTCCTCGAAGAGTCCCAATTCAGCTCGCTTCCACCAGCAGGGCGGCGCCTACCGCGGCTGCCAGCATGGGATCCAGGGGGAAGGGCTGGTATTCTCCTTCCATGCGCTCGCGCACCAGGTCCACCACGGTACGCACCCTGGCCACGCCGCCGGTGAAGGTATAACTGTTGCCCGACCCGAAGCGTCGTGCCTGGGAGGTAACGATGCGGGCCACGGCATCGCACAGCCCGGCCACTATGTCCTGGGGAGATTCGCCGTTGTTCACGTGGGTGATGACCTCACTCTCCACGAAGACCCCGCACTGGGAACTTATGGGAACGCGTTTCCTGGCCCGCGCGGCCTCCTCGTCTATGCGCTCCACGGGGATGCCCAGCGCCGCGGCCATGACCTCCAGGAAGCGGCCGGAGCCCGAGGCGCACTTGTCGTTGCGCATGAAGTCCAGGACCTCGCCCTCCGGGTCGAGGAGCATGGAGGTGATGCTCTGGCCCCCGATGTCCACCACCAGCTCTATCTCGGGAAGGAAACAGCGGGCCGCCCAGGCGATGCAGGCCAGCTCGTCCTCCAGGAAGTCGGCGTCCCTCAAGAACTCGGCCCCGCTTCCCGTGGCCACGATGCCGTCCAAATTGTGACGGCTGACGCCGGCCTCGCCGCACACCTCCTCGACGAGTCCGTCCACCTCGCCGGCAATGTTGCCCGTTGTTTCCATTATCTTCCAGGCAAGGACCGTCTCGCCGTCCATGACCACCGCCTTGGAGAAGAGGCTACCGATGTCGCAGCCCAACGCCTTCATCTCGAACCTCCCATGCGACGGGCCAGGATGGCCGCTCCAAGCGCTCCCACGATCTGGGGGTCCACGGGGCAGGGGACCATCCTCACGCCCAGGATACGCTCCAGTTCCGTCTTCACCGCCGCGTTCTTGGCCACCCCTCCGGACATGGTCACCTCGGGCTCGACCCCCACCCGGCGGGCCAGGGCGGCCACGCGCTCGGCCATGGCCCGGTTGACGCTGGCGGCGATGTCTGCCTTGTCCACACCCCGCTGCAGGTAATGGAGAACCTCGGTCTCGCAGAAGATGCTGCAGCGGCTGGAGAGGTCCACGGGATGGCGGGATTTCAGGGAGAGGGTGCCCAGCTCGTCGAGGGTGATGCCCAGAGTACGGCACATGACCTCCAGAAAGCGGCCCGTACCCGCTGCGCACTTGTCGTTCATGACGAAGTCCTTGAGCTCTCCCGTGGGTTCCATGCGTATGACCTTGGCGTCCTGGCCGCCGATGTCGATGATGGTGCGCACGCCGGGAAGGAGCCACTGGGCTCCCACTCCGTGACAGGAGATCTCGCTCACGTTGGCCTGGGCCAGCCCCCGGGACTGTACCTGCTCCCTGCCGTACCCGGTGCTCACCGTGTAGTCGATGTCCCCGGGGCGGAGGCCCATCTCCTCCAGGAGCTCCCCCATGACCGTCTCCGCGGAATCCACCGGGTTGGGTTTCACCCGGATGCTCCGGAATCCGGCTATCCTGCCGTCCTCCATGATCACCGCCTGGGCGGTCAGGGAGCCCACGTCGATGCCCCCGAAGCGCATGCCTCACCTCCCTAAGCCGACCCGCCGGGACCCCAGGGTCCGTTTGGCAATGACCGCAAGTTCGCCATGACCACAATTATCATTTTATCCCATCCCTTCCGGGTTTCTCGAAGTGCCGGCCCCGCCTTCCTTCAGAAGGGAACGACCTGACATCCCATCCCCTTTACGCTTCCCGGAGCGCCGCCACCCTCTCCTTCCGAGGGGAACAACCAAATATCCCATCCCTTCCAGGATTCTCAAGGCACCGTCACCCCATTGTTCAGGGGGGAACGATCTTTGAGGAGCCGCTTGTTCATCGCACGGGCGCGAGCTCTCGGAGAAGGTCCTTTCGGAACGGAAACGACAGCGGAAAGCGCCGATTCTCAGTCCTCCCTCCCCTCGGATGCAGCCATACGTTTTCCGGATGTCCGTATATTATGACCATGGTCATTTTCTGTCAACCGTACCTTCCTCTCCGCGGTGCCGGGGTCCCGGAAGTCGCGGCCGGATAAGATCGTCCCCATTCATCCGGCGGGATGTCCTTCACGCGCCCCTCCCGCCCCGGGCACGGCGCCTCCTCACCACGCCGTCGACGAAGGACTGGATCTCCTCCTGGAGTACGCTGGTGGGGGTCATGCGGCGGATCCAGGAATCGCCCTGCAGGCAGAGCACTGGAGCTCCCGTGCGCTTCATTATCTCCCGGCGCACCTGGTTGATGACGCTCCAGGTCTGCTTGCACGCGTGGTGTCCGGAATAGACGGCGCAGTCTGCTCGGAGGTCGCGGATGAAACCGCACATGTCCTCGATCCAGGCCAGCGACATGGAAGATGCTCCCATCTGCCGGGTCATGGGATACTCGAAGCAGGTTTCCGCCAGACCCTCGAGCATGCTCTCCCGGCTTGAGGTGTCTACGAAGCGGGGCTGGCAGAGGGAGAGAACGTCGTTGAGATAGGTTATCCCCCTTTCCTCCATCCAGTTGAAGAAGCCGAGGAAGTCGAAATAGTACCCTATGTAAAGCCACATGCAGCGGGCTACCTCCTCAGGCGCCGGGTATTCCCCCGCCTCCAGGCGTCTCTTGGAGAGCTCCACCATGCGGCGCATCATCTCCGTTCCTTCCGGCCGGCCCCAGCGGGTGAAGCGGGTCCCGTAGGTGAAGATGGAGAAGATGTTGGGAACCGGGCAGGGCGAGAACTTCCTCAGGTCGTAGAGCTCGTAATAGAGCTCCGCGGCACGGTTGGCCTCCTCCAGCACCCTGCGCATGCGTCCCTCGTCCAGCTCCTCTCCTATCATCTCCTCCAGCCGGCGGAGGAAGGCCAGGAAGTAACGGCGGTGGAGTTCCCTCCCGCGCGGCCCCGTCTCGGTGGGCTTCTCCAGGATGACCTGGGGAATGCCCATATGCAGGGAGACGAACTCGTGGATCTTGGAGTTGGCGTCACAGGCGCCGGGGGCGGACTGGACGATGATGTCCGGTTCGAAATCCCGGCCGGTGAGTACGGAGCCCAGCTCGATGGTGGAGGAGGAACACAGGAAATCGGGTATCCCCAGGCCCATGGCATAATCCCAGTAGCGCTCCCCCTGCCCCTCCAGCACGGCCACGCCCAGGGTGGTGAGCACCTCGCTGGTGAGGGGCACGGCGTTCTTGAAGAGGTAGATTACCTCCGGGGGGAAGTTGAAGGGTACCAGGACCACCTTGCGCCCCTCCTCGCGGGCCCGGCGCGCTTCGCCTATCCATCCTCCGACCATGCCGATGAAGTCCAGGCTCACCTCACGGAAGCGGGGGGAGAGCAGCGCGCGCATGGAGCGCGAGGTGTCGGGGGGGAGAAAGCGCAGGAGCCCCTCCACTTCCTGGTCGCTCATGTTGCGGGGGAGGAGCATGGCCACCTCGATGAGTTCCTCCACCCTGTGGAAAAGCCCGTCTCCGGTGTCCCTCACCTTTCCCGGCATGTGTCTCACCTCGTTAGACCCCGCCGGCGGACAGAGATCGCTTCCCGGAAGGCCGCCGGCCGGCGATGCGCTCCAGAAAGGCCTGCACGCGGGTGCGGATGCGGCCCAGATCGGCGGCGGATCCGTATTCCTTCTCCAGCACCAGCACCGGGATGCCGCGTTCCTCCAGGTCCAGTCGCAGGCGCACGTTCTCCACCCCGTGCAGGTCGCAGAACTTGTTGTAGACCAGAACCGCCCCATCAACGCGCGCCCTCTCCGCCGCCTGGAGGATGAACTCCAGGCGGGACGGATAATCGTCGAACATGCGCGGACACAGGAGATGCCTCAGATAGGCCTCGGCGAGGGCGTGGACGGGTTCTCCCTCCACCTCCGGGAGCTTCCAGAAGGCGCGGGTCCCGTAACACATGGCATCGGTGACTACCAGGCCTCCCAGGTCCTCGATCTCCCTCACCAGATCCGGCTCGTCGGTGGCGCTTCCCGCCAGGAGGAGTCGGGCGCGGTACCCGGTTATCTCCCTCCCCCGCACCTCCTCAAGGAGCTCGCGCAGGAACCCGTCGAAAACGCCGGGCGGCAGGGAGGACTCGAGCAGGAGTACGGCCAGCGCCTCCTGACCCTTGAGGGCCGGGTGCTCCATCTCCCGCAGGGAGAAGAGCCGGCGCATCCCCTCCCGGCGGAGGTTGGCCGACCGCACCGCCTCGGCGAGGGCGGCATCCCCGATGTCTACCTGGAAATGACTGGAAAGCGCTTCCCGGAGGAGCTCCAGCTCCTCGGCGAAGAACTCCAGGGATTCCTCGCTGACCACATGGGGCACCTTCAGGTAATGGAAGAATCTGGGAGTTGCCGTGCCGCTCCAGTTCTCGAACATCCCCCTCAGGTGATCGCATCCGTTGGTCTCCACCAGCCCGTCCAGGAAACCGTAGGCCCCCTCCAGGGCAAGCTGGAGGCAGGCCCTGCAGAACCCGCAGTTGAAGCGGGAGAGGTGGGCGTCGGCGTGGTCGCGCTCCGGCTTGCCGAGGGCGCGGATGCGGTAGGGCAGGATGCCTCCGGCGTCGAATATCTCTCTCGGGGTGGCCACACAGGAATAGCCGACCACGCGTCCCCCGCTTTCCCTCCACTCCCGGAGGCGTGGCGCTATAAGCTCCCGGGCGAGAACGAGTATCTCTTCCACTTATCCTCCTCTCCTGAACCTCCTTTTCGAGGCGGAGGGAAAGGGCGATGCGCTTCAGGGACCCAAAGTGATATGGGTTCCACCGGAAAGGAAGCCTCCCTCGCCATCGCGCGAGTGGCGACAGCCTTTCGTACGCGGTCTTATCTTATGTTCGGTGAGGGGGAGCGGCAAGTGGGGTTGTCCCCATGCGGGGAGGGGGATTTCCCGCTTCCGGTAGGTGGAGGGGGATTTCCCGCTTCCGGTAGGTCCGGGTAGTGCGTCCCGTCGAATGGCGCGTGAAAGCCATTGCTCCCCGGTCCCTTCCCGCCGTCCCCGCACGAGCCTCCGTCACCGGGACCGAGGAAGCCCCTCAGGGAGAAGGCGGGGTTGCCGGGAAGTCCCGTCAGCGGCCCAGGAGGCCTCCCAGTATCCCTCCCGCGGGGCCGCTGTCCCCGGTCCGCGGCTGCTGGAGGCTGGTCTTGGGGGCCTCCTCGCTGGGCTGCACAATCACGTATCCCTCACCCTGAAAGGCCAGCTGGAAGAGTTCCCCGTGGGTGGAGCCGAAGATGCCCTTGAGGCTGCTGAGGTTGGCGTCCATGTGCACGGTGGGGTTGAGGCTCTGGGACCAGGCGATGGTGGCGTTGGGGTCGGTGAAAACCGGCTCCTGCGGGGTCACCTTGAGGGTCATGGGCTCTCCTTTGGAGATGAGGGCCAGGTAACCGGTTCCCTGCAGCTCCACCGTCCACAGGCCCCCGGCCATCATACCCGCCGCGCCCTTGATCATCTTGATGTCCCAGGAGATGCTGGGCGTGAAGGCCAGGAGGTTGAGCGCCTCGACGGTTATGGACTCGTTGTTCAGGTAAAGGAGAACGATGTCGTTGGCGGCGTCGGCCAGGAAGAGGTCCCCCGTGCCCTGGGCCAGCATGAGGGTGAAGGATTCCCCGGAGATGGCCTTCTTCACCCATTTGTCCACCCCGCCGCTCCCCTGGCGGGTGAAGCTTATCCTCCCCTGGTAGGCGATCATAGAGCCCGCTTTGGCCAGCACCTGGCCCCCGCAGGCCTCCATGTTCACCCGCAGCAACTTCTTGTTCTGCAGACTGAAGGCGTCGGGGCTCTCCACCTCCATGGATTGCTTGACCAGGGATGCCAGGGTGGTGGGTGCCAGCTCCCCGCTTTTCGCCGAGGCGGCGGGGGGTGCGGTGACCGCCTGGGCCTGCGCAGGCGGAGCCGCCTGAGCCTGCGGCGGTGGGGCCGCGGCGGCCGTTGCGGCCCCGGGGGCGGTACCGGGCGCCTGGAGCCGTTGTCCGCAGAAACGGCAGAAGGAAGCCGTATCGTCGTTTTCCTGATTGCAGGCTGGGCAGAGCATGTCTAACCTCCTGTTTCTCCTGGCTGATGGTTTACGAAGCCGTCCGCCGATCTTCGCTTGCGGACCCGGTCGCGGGCCTGACCGGTTACCGTGCCGCTTATTCTTTGTCCGGATATATCCTAACCCGTCGGGAAAGCCTTTGAAAGAGGCTGCCCTCCTACCCCGCTGGGAACGCCTTGGGGACGGTCTGCCGCACCGGCCCCGCATCTCGTCGGCTTTCGCGAGAGGTCTACTTCGCGGCGGCGTGTGGGACCCCGGCGTGCCCGCTGGCGAAAGGCTCTTCGGAGCCTGGTGCCCGGCAGGTCGTATTTCGGGGAGTTCAGATCTCGGCGGAGGTCCTCTCCAGTATCTCTCCACCGGCATCCGTGAAGACCATGGAGAGCTCACCCCGGGGTTCAAAGTCGCCCCTTTCCGCCACCACCAGGTGATAGGGGCTGGTGAGGACCGGGGCGGTCACGCTTCCCGGTTCCGGTTCCACCACCTCCACCTCCAGCCGCACCTCCGTGCCCACTTGCACGGCCCGCGCCACGGAGATGGCGTAACCCGACGTGTTCCTGGGTCCGAGAAGGGCGGCGATGATGACCTGGCGGGAAAGGTCGACCTCTCCCACCGGAAGTTGCAGCCCGGAGAGGGAGAGGAGCCGCATCAGCTCCTCGGCGTCCTCCACCACCATGAAGGCGGGCCCCGTCTCCTCCCCGGAGGCCTGTCGCTCGAAACGCCCGTATTCACAGACCGAACCCTGCGCGAGGGTTCTCAGGGGGATCTCCCTCTCGAGAGGCGTCACGCCGCCGCCCTCTTCGCCACCGCGCTCTTCGCCACCGCATCCGCACGGAGTGAAGGCGGAGAGGGAGAAAAGGAATACGGCCACGAGGCAGGCCGCCCCTCGCAACACCGCCTTCCCGCCCTTGAAGCTGCGTCGCGTCATTCGTGATCAGCCTCCATCCTCCGGCTTGCCTCCTATTGCGCCGCTGTGACCGGCCACCCTGCACGCATGACTATTTTATCAGCGCGTGAACCGTGCGGGCCCGTGATCGGCGGATACCGGGCCGCCCTCCCGGGAGCCGAAGGGACCGATCAAGGCGGCGAGGACCTCCTCCGCCTCATGCACCGTGACCTTTGCCGGCAACCCGTCTTCATCCGAGGGACCGTCTTTGCGAACGCTCATCCGCTTCCTCACGCTTCCCGTTTCAGATAAGGGGTCCGTACCCGGAAAGAGGGAGTTGAGGGTAAACGGCCGCCATTACCCTCATGGGAGGATACGGCGTGACCCCGACCTCGGGGGACGGGAGAGGTTTTAGGGAGGGAGGCCGGTGTGGGTCAAGCGCGGATCGGCGTCCGTCTTTTTCGGGACCTCCGCCTTCAGGGGCATTTTACCGGGCGGGCCGGAGACGTTGAAGACGGAATTAGGGGGAGGAAAGTCGGTTGCACGGCCCTTCCGGGCGCCCGGATTGGGGCGCGGCGCAATCGCCCGT
>NZ_JACVJJ010000045.1:0-3879 GCF_015711935.1 Candidatus Solincola tengchongensis | reverse complement strand
ACCGTCTCCGGGTTGTTGTTGACCATGATGGACTCGTAGCCCTCCTCGCGCAGGGCGAAGGAGGCGTGCACGCAGCAGTAGTCGAACTCGATGCCCTGCCCGATGCGGTTGGGGCCCCCGCCCAGGATCATGACCTTCGGCTTCCCGGAACCGGCGTGGGGACCGGCAACGGGCTCCTCCTCCTTCTCGTAGGTGGAGTAATAGTAAGGGGTATAGGCCTCGAACTCCGCGGCGCAGGTGTCCACCAGCTTGTACACGGGACGAAGTCCGGATGAGCGGCGGCGCTCCCGGACCTCCCCCTCCTCGCAGTCCAGGAGGAAGGAGAGCTGGACGTCGGAGAAACCCATGGACTTGGCCCGGAAGAGCTCCTCGTCGGAGAGTTCCGCTAGACGCCGGCCGCGCAGCCGTTCCTCCTCCTCCACGATCTCCCGGATGTTCTCCAGAAACCAGGGGTCGATGCCCGAGAGCTCGTACATCTCCCTGGAAGACATTCCCAGCTGAAAACCGTAACGTATGTAGTAGAGACGCTCGGCGTTGGGGGTGGTTAGCTTCTCGCGCACCAGGGCCAGGGCCTCCTCCCTCTCCTCGGGAGTGGCGATGTCGCGGGGCCTCATGAGCTCCTTGCGGTCGCTTCCCAGCCCGTAGCGGCCGATCTCCAGGGAGCGGATGCCCTTCTGCAGCGCTTCCTTGAAGGTGCGCCCGATCCTCTCCTCGGGGGTCGAGATGTCGTGGGGCCTCATGAGCTCCTTGCGGTCGCTTCCCAGCCCGTAGCGGCCGATCTCCAGGGAGCGGATGCCCTTCTGCAGCGCTTCCTTGAAGGTGCGCCCGATGGCCATCACCTCCCCCACGGATTTCATGGAGATGCCCAGGGTGGGGTCGGCGCCGGGGAACTTCTCGAAGGTGAAGCGGGGTATCTTCACCACGCAGTAGTCGATGGTGGGCTCGAAGGAGGCCGGGGTCTCCCTGGTGATGTCGTTGGGGATCTCGTCCAGGGTGTATCCCACGGCCAGTTTGGCGGCGATCTTGGCGATGGGGAACCCGGTGGCCTTGGAGGCCAGGGCGCTGGACCGGGAGACGCGGGGGTTCATCTCGATGACCACCATGCGCCCGTTGTCGGGGTGGACGGCAAACTGGATGTTGGACCCACCCGTCTCCACACCGATCTCGCGGATGATGGCGATGGCCGCGTCCCGCATGAGCTGGTACTCCCGGTCGGTGAGGGTCTGAGCGGGAGCCACGGTGATGGAGTCCCCAGTGTGGATGCCCATGGGGTCGAAGTTCTCGATGGAGCAGATGATGACCACGTTGTCCTTGAGGTCGCGCATGACCTCAAGCTCGTATTCCTTCCACCCCATCACCGACTCCTCGATGAGGATCTCGCTGATCATGGAGGCGTCCAGCCCGGCGGAGGCTACTCGCTCGAACTCCTCGGCGTTGAAAGCCACCCCGCCCCCGGTGCCCCCCAGGGTGAAGGCGGGGCGGATGATGAGAGGGAACCCCAGCTCCGCGGCCACCTCGCGGGCCTCATCCATGGAGTGGGCCAGCCCGGAGCGGGGCAGGTCCAGGCCGATGGAGGCCATGGCCTTGCGGAAGAGGTCCCGGTCCTCCGCCTTGCGGATGGCCTCGTAGTTGGCGCCGATCATCTCCACCCCGTACTCTTCCAGGACCCCCATCTCCGCCACCTTGACCGCCGTGTTCAGGCCCGTCTGCCCCCCCAGGGTGGGGAGGAGGGCGTCGGGACGCTCCTTCTCGATTATGCGGGCCACCACCTCCGGGGTGATGGGCTCGATGTAGGTGCGGTCGGCCATCTCCGGGTCGGTCATGATGGTGGCCGGGTTGGAGTTCACCAGCACCACCTGGAAGCCCTCCTCCTTGAGTGCTTTGCACGCCTGGGTCCCCGAGTAGTCGAACTCGCAGGCCTGGGAGATGATGATGGGCCCGGAGCCGATGATGAGTATCTTGTGGATGTCCGTGCGCCTAGGCATGGGGCTCACCCCGCCCGGCGCGCATGTCGCGGATGAAGTCCCCGAAGAGGTAGACGGCGTCGTGGGGCCCCGGGGAGTCCTCGGGGTGGAACTGCACGGAGTAGGCCGGGTAGCGGCGGTGGCGGAATCCCTCCAGGGTCCCGTCGTTGAGGTTTATGAACGTGGGCTCCACCTCGGAGGCGATGCTCTCAAGGTCCACGCAAAAACCGTGGTTCTGGGCGGTGATGAGGACATTGCCCCGCCGCAGGTCCTTTACCGGATGGTTGGCGCCGCGGTGCCCGAACTTCAGCTTGTAGGTGCGCCCGCCCAAGGCCAGGCCCAGTATCTGGTGCCCAAGGCATATCCCGAAGATGGGCTTCACCCCGATGAGCTTGGCCACCTCATCGATGAGGTAGGTCACCGCCGCCGGGTCCCCCGGGCCGTTGGAGAGGAAGATGCCGTCAGGCCCCATCTGTAAGACCCTGGAAGCCGCGGTCTCCGCGGGGACCACCAGGACCTCGCACCCCAAAGCGGAGAGTATGCGCAGGATGTTACGCTTTATCCCGCAGTCGTAGGCCACCACACGAAGGGGACGCTTCCCGTTCCCGGAGACAGCGGGCATGACCCCTCTTCCCATGGGAGGGACTCGGGAGTCCTCCCAGCGGTACGGTTCACTGCAGGTGACCTCCTTCACCAGGTCCCTTCCCACGTAGGGAGGGGCCTCATCCAGCATGCGCCTGAGTTCCGAGAGCTCGGCGTCCTCGGAGGAGACGATGCACATCATGGCCCCGATGGAGCGTATGTGGCGGGTGACGGCGCGGGTGTCCACCCCCTCCACGCCCACGATGCCGTGCTCCGCGAGATATTCATCCAAGGGCCGCGCGGACCGCCAGTTGGACGGATAGCGGCAGCACTCCCGGACCACAAACCCTTCCACCTGGGGGCCGCAGGACTCCACGTCCTCCTCGTTGACCCCGTAATTCCCTATGAGGGGGTAGGTCATGGTGACGATCTGGCCCTTGTAGGAAGGATCGGTGAGGATCTCCTGGTATCCGGTCATGCTGGTGTTGAAAACCAGCTCTCCCGTGCGCACCCCCCGTGCTCCGAAGGGCGTGCCGGTGAAGTACTTCCCGTCCTCGAGCAGGACTACGGCCTTTTCCATGCGGGGATTTACCTGCCTCCTGTCCTCGGTCTTCCGTTTATTATAGGGACTGAGGGAGACAGGCGAAAGAGCGAAGGCCTATTTCGCGGAGAGGTCGGCTTAAACGGGGCCGAGGAGGGAAAGGCGGTTGACCCAGATGGGGTTTGGGGCAACCAATGAAAAAGGCCCACCCCGTCGTGATCGAGTCTTCAAGCGTGGAATGGCGGAAAAAGCCTATGTCTAAGGGCGGAATAATGAAAGCCCGTCGCGCCATAACGAAGGGCGGTTCTCCGGTTCTTCCATCATGAGACTCGTCTACTCGGACGACGCTGAACCTTGGATATGCAACCGGATTAAAAAGCCCTAAAGAAGGAAGTGGCAGGGTATAACGCTGCTACACACGCATGCGGGGCGGTGGGCATGTTTTTACCCCAGTCAATCAAGCCTTGTGCAAAATCGTGGCCCAAAGATGGATTCCTCAAAACCAGGTCGGATTAATGGAAGTCGAATTCCAAAGGTTTTCCCGCTTTGTCCAGATCGATGCCAGTATCGAAGATAGAGCGAAGAACAGGTTGCCAAATCTCTTCATCAAAAGTCCATATCCGGCCCCTTGTTTTTTCGTAGATTTATGAGCTTGATCAAATACTGATTCCCGTGGAGTCGGTCTTCACCAGGTAGACGTCCTTCCCTCCCGCTCCGAAGGACTCCGTCCATCCGGCGAGGATGTAACCCCCGTCCGAGGTCTGCTGGACGGAATAAGCCACGTCATCACCC
>NZ_JACVJJ010000044.1:0-77470 GCF_015711935.1 Candidatus Solincola tengchongensis | reverse complement strand
GTCGTCCAGGGCGCGGGTGACGGCCTCGGCGATGAGCTCCACCCCGGAGGCGTCCAGGCGCTTGGCGGCGTGGTGGGTCTGTCCTACCCCGATGATCCCGACTCTTTTACCCATGGCGCGTCACCTCCTCATCTGCCCAGGATCCAAACGCAGTGGGACTGGCCGCACATGCCGTTGATGCCGTGGGCCAGGGCGACGTTCACCTCGCCCACCTGCCGGTCCCCGGCCTCCCCGCGGATCTGCAGCACGCACTCCGCCAGCTCGGCCAGCCCGGCCACCTGCACGGGGTTGGCGGAGAGCCGGCCGCCTGAGGGGTTGACCGGGAGCCGGCCGTCGAAATTGAAGTAGCCGCGCTCCAGGTACTCGCAGCCCTTGCCGTCGTCGCAGAAGCCCAGGCCCTCCAGCCAGAGGGGCTCCATGTAGGAGAAGGCGTCGTAGACCTCGGCCACGTCTATCTCCTTGAGAGGGTCGACGATGCCGGCCATGGAATAGGCGCGTTTGGCGGCCGCCTTCAGGGCCCGGGTGTCCGCCAGATCGCGGTCCCCCAGCCTGTAGGCGTCGGTGCAGTGCCCCACGCCCAGGAGCCAGACGCGCTTCTTGCGCGTGGAGAGCTTCTTGGCCTGCCTCTCCGCGGCCAGCACCAGCGCCGCCGCCCCGTCGGTCACCGGGGAGCAGTCCAGGAGCTTGAGGGGGTCGGCGATGCGGCGGGAGTTCATCACGTCCTCCACGGTGATCTCCATGGGGAAGAGGGCCAGGGGGTTGCGCATGGCGTTCCCGTGGTTCTTCACCGACACCAGGGCGAACTGCTCCTCGCGGAGGGCGTACTTGGTCATGTAGCGGCGGGCCTGCAGGGCGGCGGAGGAGACGGCGTCGATGCCCAGCTTCCTCTCCACCAGAGGATCGAAGGCGCAGTTGGTGATGCCGTTCATGTTGCTCTCCGTCCCCTTGTGGTGGGCCACCACGATGGTCACCCCGAAGCTCCCGGAGAGGATGCGCATCATCCCGTAGAGGCAGCCGAAAGTCCCGTCACCCTCCACGGTGGTGATGTCCTTGCCGTAGGCGCAGGCGCTGTCCTGGATGGCCATGCTGGATATGGTGCGCCCGTCCCAGAAGTCGCTGGAGATGGAGACCACGTTGTCCACCTCGTCCTTGGTGATGCCCGCGTCCTCCAGGGCCCGCCGGGTGACGTCGTAGACCATCTCGGCAAAGGTCTCCGGCTTGTTCTGCTCGTACTTGCTCTGGGCCACTCCAATGATGGCAACTTTTTCCATATATATCACCACCTTACCTCAGCCCAGGGGACGGAAGTGCTTGATGTCCAGGATGTTCCCCTCGCGCTCCTCCGCGAGCACGGCCTCCACGCGCATACCCACCTTTACCTTCTCCGGTTCTATCTCGTCGATGAAGTGGAGCAGGCAGGTATCGGCACCGTCCATCTTGATGAGTCCGTAGACGAAGGGCGCCTTGCGCGGATGTAGTTTGGGCTCCTCGTAGCGCACGACGGTGTAGCTCTCCACGGTCCCGGTTCCCGGAAGCTCCACCCAGTCGTGGGGTTCCTGATAGCAGTGGATGCACTTGGGCTTGGGGGGGACGAATACCGTCCCGCAACCGGGGCAACGGTTGGCCCAGATCTTTCCGTTGTCGCGCAACTCGCAGTACCAGCGGCTGAGGGTGCTCCCTACCGTCCACGAGTAGGGGACGCTTATCTTCCCCTGGTGGACCAGGACTTCCACGTCCTTCTTCCAGTCGGACATTACCTCACCTCCCTTGGTCGTCCCGGCTGTGGATCATAGTGCGTCTCTGGTTCGGACATCCATCACCTCCTCCGAGGTCCAGTCTGCCGGCGCCTGATCTGGTGGTATTTTTGAGGACATGAACCGAATATCCGTGATCGGACCTCATCCTTTACCGAAAACCGCCGGTGGGCGGTACCGGTTCTCCCGCCCCTTCGCTCAGACGGCATGCCGACCGTTTTCCCACGCG
The DNA here is from genome assembly GCF_015711935.1 of Candidatus Solincola tengchongensis. Taxonomy (NCBI): domain Bacteria; kingdom Bacillati; phylum Actinomycetota; class Candidatus Geothermincolia; order Candidatus Geothermincolales; family Candidatus Geothermincolaceae; genus Candidatus Solincola; species Candidatus Solincola tengchongensis. Next base: position 75,487 of record NZ_JACVJJ010000044.1, on the reverse strand, counting down.
CTCTTTACCGCGGTGGTCGCCCGAGAGAATAGAGTCGGGCGAACTCGCCTCCATAATATTAAGCGACCGTTAATATATTAGTACTTTTCGAGCCTCGCGTCATCCGGGTTTTTCGTTCCGTTGATTCGTTTGTCTTGAAAGGATGAGACGAGTTCTCGCCGTTCATTCCGAGTCCCTGATTCGTGCCCGGGGCCAGCCCATTTCTTGTTGTGGGAGATTTCGCCTTTCCCCTGAAGCTGTCGCCTTTCTCCGAAGGGGATGGGCATTCCTTGTACGAATGAGGCGGAGGCTGTGTTTTCCGGCCGGAAGGGTGCGGATGAGTGGCATGGCCGCATCGTTTTCCTCTTCCGAAGAGGATCGGTCGCCTTCGTTTCCGGCGCGAAGGTCATCTTCTCTCTTTATCGGCGCGCGAACCCGTTTCTCCCGCGGCCTGCAAGGATGCTCCCTCAAGAGATAAGCGCTGGTCGCGGAATCGGAAACGGTCCTGCCTCCGGTGATCGCTTTTCCCGAGGTTTCCCTCGCCTTCGCCGCGCGATCGAGCGTCGAAGACTCGCTTTTCCGGCGGTCCGGACGGTTTCCGGCACCTCTGTGTCGTTTCGACACCGAACACGGGGGAGCGGGTTTGCCGCCCGCTCCCCCAAGATTTTCCTTGCCGTCGGCTTTACGCCGTCGTTTCTCCGAGCATCCCCCTACCTGCCGTGAATGTCGCCATTGCCTGCCGTGAATGTCGCCGCCGTATCCCACTGCCTGGAAGATTGAGGGAAATGCACTGAGGGCAGGAACTCTACCCGCTCAGCGGCCGGGACCTTGCGGGCGGCCGCGGAGGGCGAGGTCCTTCTCCGCTCTCCCTCAGAGGCCCAGGCGGTCGGCGAGGTAGCCCAGGCCGTACTTCTCCAGGGTCTCCCGGGTGGGCATCCCCTCGGGGGTCATCCCGCGGTATTCGTAGAACTCCCGCAGCATGGTCTCCATGTCCGGGACGGAGCCGGCTATGCCCCCGTCCTCCACCGGGGTCATTATCCTCTGGCCGATACGGTCGTCGGCTCCCGTGGCCCCCCAGATGTGGCCCAGGCAGCGCTGCAGGAACCACACCCTGGCTCCGGCCTCCATCATCTTTCGGTAGTCCCAACCGTAGCCGGCCACGGCGTCGAAGAGCTCCGCCCACTGGGTCACGGAGTAGATGGTCCCCGGGAACTCGCACCAGCAGGCGGAGTTCATGATGCACCCCAGGTCGGCGGTGAGGGCCACGGCCTCCGCCTTGTATTCCGCGGACTGGGGCTGGTAGTTCTTGTCCAGCCCGATCTCCGGGTACTCGATGGCCCCCCATTCCAGGAGGAAGGTGAGGTTGGATACGTGGCATGCCCCGCGGATGGAGACGGCGTAGGCCAGCCCGTCCCCCCAATTGCAGCGCGGGTCGTGCATGGGGGCCTCCAGGCCCTTGGAGTCGGTGAGGTAGGCCTCCGCGCCGCCTCCCACCTCCTCCGCCGCCTTGCGGGAACCCTTAGCCAGGAGGGCACCCAGCTTCCCCTCCCGGTTAACGATCTTGGGGAGGAGGTCGATGACCGTGTCCACGTCCCCCCACTCCAATTTGATGCCCTCGTAGTCCTCCGGTTTGAGTATTCCCGCCTCGTAGCAGTCCATGGCCCAGGCTATGGTGGCCCCGCAGGTGATGGTGTCCATGCCCACCCGGTTGCAGTAGTCGTTTATCTTGCACAGGGCGGCCAGGTTGTCGTTCATGATCAGGGTCCCGAAGGAGGCCTGGGTCTCGTATTCCGGTCCCGGGCCGGGCCCCATGGCGTAGGGCCCCTCCTTGACCTCCACCACCGGCTTGCAGCGCACGGCGCACCCCCGGCAGCTCCCGTGGTCCACGATGAAGTTGTCCGCCAGAGCGATGCCGGACAGTTTCTCTGCCCCTTCCTCCCAGAGGCCGCGTCCCCAGTTGCGGGTGGGGACATCCCCCTCGTACATCTTGGCCTCCATGTTGGCCCCCGTGCCGAAGGCGGAGAGGGCCCCGCAGAAGATGCTGTTCTTGACCAGTTCCCGGTGCTCCTCTTGCATGGCCTTGACTTTCTCCGGGTCCTTGTATTCCATCTTCTTGGTCCCCTGGGCCACCACGGCCTTGACCTTCTTGGAGCCCATGACTGCGCCCATGCCCGTGCGGCCGAAGTGATGCCCCTTGTCGTTGACGATCCCGGCGAAGGGGATGAGGTTCTCCGCCGCCTGCCCCACGGCAAGGACCTTGGCCTGCTTGCCGTGCCTCTCCTTGAGGATGTCCGTGGTCTCGTAGGTGTCCTTACCCCAGAGGTCCTCGGCGGAGGCGATCTCCACGGAATCGTCGCCCATAATCAGGTAGACAGGCTTTTCCGCCCTCCCCTTCAGGACGAGGGCGTCATAGCCGCAGCGTTTCAGTTCGGGGCCGAAATTGCCCCCGCAGGAGGCCTGTCCCCATATCCCGGTGAGGGGCGAGCGCGAACCCACGGAAAGGCGGCTGGAGCCCGAGAAGCCTATCCCGGTAAGGGGGCCGGTGGCGAAGATGAGCAGGTTGTCCGGGTCGAGGGGCTCCGCCTCCAGGTTGCCCCGGTCGTAAAGGAGCTTGGCCGCCAGGCCGGTCCCGCCTATATAATCCCGGTATATATCCTCCGGGATCTCGAACTCGGTGACCGTCCCCGAGGTCAGGTCCACCTCCACACCTTTGCCCATGTTTCCGAAGATCATGCGTATCACCTCTTTCCGGCCTAGAATGCGACTTCAGGGCCCCCCATCCCGTCAGCGGGAACCGTTATCGACCACTTTCCTCGAGGAACGAATCGTCTGTTGGGAGGCATGTTCCCCGGTGACGACCAGCTTATCTCAACTGAGGGACATGATCTTGGTGAGCCTGGTCAGGGCTCCCAGGTGGGCGAACATGCCCTTTATCTTCAGGTCCCCCTTGAGGAGTTTCTTGACCACCCCCATGCCCGTCTCGTCGAAGTACCAGGGCAGCCCGTACTTTATCTTCAGGTTGGCCAGCTCTAGGAGGGTGGTGGAATCGGTGGCGATGGCGATGTCCGGTTTCCCAGCCTCGCCCCCGTACACGGTCAGCTTCCCGCGGTCGAAGTCCATGGTTATCTTGGCCTCGGCGTCGACGGCGTGGATGAGCACCTTGGCCTTCAACTTCTCGAAATCACGCTTCTTCTCCGGCTTTTCCAGGTTGGACTTGAGCATCTCCGCGAGCATCCCCGCCAGGGGGACCTCCTCGGCTCCCGGTCCCAGGCTGATCTCGGCCATTTTACCTCCTTTCGACATGAGAGCTCTTAACGATCCCGCGCTTACGGCAGACGTCTCCTTCCTCGAATGCGCTGTCCGGGACTCGCCTGCCTCGAGCCCACCCCGGACTTTTAAGCCCCATACCCGAGAGGCCTAAAAGGCTTCCTTGTAGACCTCCAGAACCTGCTCGGCCTCGAAGATCATCTTGGGGTTATAGACCAGCGACCCGTCGCTCAGAGACATGTCCGCCGCCTGGGGGAGGACGTCCTCGGTGACTCCCACCTCACGCAGCTTCTGGGGTACCCCCATGCGCTTGGTCAGCTCCCAGACGGCGTTGATGGCCGCCTCCGCCGCTTCCTCGTCGCTCATACCCTTCTCCTTGACGCCCATGGCCTCGGCCACGAAGGCGTAGCGGTCCGGGCACTCGTCCATGTTGTACTTCATCACGTAAGGCAGGAGGATGCTGTTGGCCAGCCCGTGGGGCACCCCGCAGAGCGCGCCGATGCTGTGGGCCATGGCGTGCACCAGGCCCACCTGCGCGTTGGAGAAGGCCACCCCGGCCATGGTGGCCGCTATCTGCTGTTGCCCGCGGGCCACCAGGTCGTCCCCGTTCTCCACGCAGCGGGGCAAGTACTGCATTATGAGGCGGATGGCGCCGAAGGCCATGGTGTCGGAGATGGGCTCCGCCTGCAGGGCGTGGATGGCCTCGATGGCGTGGGTCAGGGCATCCATGCCCGTGGTGGCGGTGAGCATGGGGGGAAGGGTCTGGGTCATCACCGGGTCCAGGATGGCCGTGTTGGGGATGATGTAGTCGTCCCCGTAGAGCAGTTTCTGGTTCTTCTCGTAGTCCTTGAGGACGAAGGCGTAGGTGACTTCGCTCCCCGTTCCCGCCGTGGTGGGGATGGCGATGTGTGGGGTCTGGGGCCGGGTCAGCAACTGGAAACCGGAATAGTCCTCCAGCCTGCCGCCTTCCTTGAGCAGGATGGCCATCCCTTTCGCGGTGTCGATGACGCTTCCCCCTCCCACGCTCACCAGGCAGTCGGCCCCTGCCTCGCGAGCCATCTCCGCCGCCTGGTTGGCGATGTGGTAGCCGGAATCCTGGGGGCACTCGTCGTACATGCCCACGAAGCGGCTCCCCAGGGCCTTCTGCACCTTCTCCACCAGCCCGGCGGCCTCCACCCCCTTGTCGGTGACGATGAAGGCGCGGGAGCACTTGAGGTAGTCCACCTCCGCCCCCACGTCCTTCACCGAGTTGATGCCGAAGATTATCCTGGTGTAGTTCTTGTAGATGAAGGAAAGGTCGGTATCATAAGCCACGTAAACCACCTCCTACCGGTTTTTCCGCCCTGCTTCCAAGGTTCCGTTCTCGTGGCCGGGAGGCCTTCCCGCCGGTGGGCGAGTTGCTCTCGCGGCCGGTGGCTGTCTCCCGGCTAATTTATGGGTTCCCGGCCACTTGTCCCGGGAACCCATGCTTCAAATTCTTTCCCCGGATTGCTGACCCGAAGGCGCGGTTCCGGGGGCCTCGAGCGTCAGATGCCGAACTTCTCCTTGGCTTCCCGCAGGAGCTTGCGCAGGTCCTCGATCTCCTCAGGGCTCAGCTCGTCGGGGAAGCGAGGGTTGGTGGATGCGGAGAGGTCCACCAGCCGGCTGGCCGCCTTCACCGCGCGCACGATGGAGGGGAGGTCACCCTTCAGCTTCAACTTGCCCTGCATCATGGCCTTGACCGTGTCCAGCTCCTTGGCCATCACCGACTTCCAGCGCTCGTATTCACCGGTGATGACGTAGTCTCCGGATTCCCCCACCTCTGGAGGGACGATGCGGATGAAGCGGCAATCCCCATGCCAGAGGTCCATGAACATGTAGAGGTCGTCGTCCAGGCCGATCTCCGGCTTGGCCAGGATCTTGATGACCACCGACCCCTCCCAGTCCTTGGCCGCCTCCTTGTATTCCGCGTCGTTCTGCACCAGCTCCTCGTACTGGGCCACCCATTCCGGCGTGCCCATGATGTAGGGTTTGGACTGAGTGGCTTGCCTCTCCTTTACCAGTTCGAGGTAAGCCTTCTCCCACTCCTCCGTGCCGTAGGTCAGCGCCATGCTTCTCCCTCCTTCGTCTTTTCCGGAACAACCTCTTTGCGCCCTTGGAAAGCCTTGTCGCCCAGACCAATGCGATCGTTTTATTATTATATATGGATTCCTTGCAAAACGGAACAAATCACCGGTAAGACCTTGCCCTTCTCCCCTTCTTCCCCCTTCTCTTAGCGCCTCTTCTCTTAGCGTCCCCCGGTTGGCCTTATGTGAGTCGCGCCGCCTCCGGGAACCGCGGCACCTCCCGGTACCCCTGACGCCTTCCTCCCCTGCCCAATAATGTCTATACGTCGCCCACGGCGTTCTCCCTCGAACCTCCAGGCCACCTCCCGCTGGGCCGCCCCAATCGATCCTCGCACGCGGCAACCCCTTTGCGGCGACAGTGTACCGCTGCCTCCCCTCGGTTCCGGCGCAGCGGCCTCTCCCGCCGCACCATACGTGACATCCGAGTACAAGTATAGATACCCAAAGCCAGCCGGCGTTAAACGGCGCGTACTGTGGCGGCACGGCCTTGGACCCGGGGGATGAAGGCGGTCTTGAATTCCGGGGACTGCGTGACGGTAGGGACGGAGCGGGCCTGGCAAGGCGGCATACTGAGTTACCGGGAAAGGGAATGGGCTCAGCGGCGTACGCGGCCACGGGAAAGGGGATGAACGGGCGCGAGCCTCCTTCTTGCCGAGACCCTTATCCGGCCTTTTAGGCACCCCGCGGCGCCCCAAGCCCCACCGTGGGGTTCTCGGAGGCGGGAGCGATGCCCATTTTCTGGGTAAGCGGCATGACGCCTCCGGTCCCTGTGGCCGGGAACGGCCAGGAAGACGCCGCGGGGGCATACATCCTGACGGCGGGAACCCCATGCCTCACGTCGCAATCCTTGTCCCTCAACTTGGCGAATGCAGATGGGGAAGGGTCCTTGTAGAGAGCATCGAAGCATCTATCCGAGGAGGATTAAGAAATACCTTATGCCGTTTACCTGAGGTAAGTTGTGATAGGATAGGTCCGTGCGCCAGGATATGAGCATAGGGTTGATTATTGAGCGCGGGCGGCGGTTCAGCGAGGCAAGGAGGAAGAGATGTTCAGGAAAGAGCGGTGTGACCTGTGCGGGGACTGTGTTTTCCTCTGTCCCTATGTCGACTACGACCGCGAGCAGTCCGTCGAGCAATTCCGCCGCCTTATGGAGGGCAAAACCCCGGAGATTGTGAGCCGGTGCGTGACATGCGTGGCGTGCAACTGGTTCTGCGAAAAGGGGGCCAACCCCTTCGACCTCATCCTGGAGCGGCAGGAGGAGACCGGGGTGCTCCGGATACCAGAACAGAACCTCCAACTCTTCCGTAATTTACCTGACGCTCCCAGCCAGGTCGTCGAGGGGAAGGCCGGCCGTCCGGTCGTCTCCCTGTGCAGCGTGGGAGACCTGGTTCCCGGGCTCTTCGAGGGACGGCTCTTCGAGGGCTGCACCTTCCTCAAGGGTGGACGTTACTTCTGCAACGTGGGGTGGGTGCACCTGGGGTACCATTCGCCGGTACGCGAGGGCGCCGGGAAGGTGGTGAAGAACTTGGCCGAGGACCTGGCCCAGACGGGAGCTTCCGAGGTCGTCCTCTACCACGACGACTGCTACGCCCTGCTGGCCGCCATGGTTAAGGACTACGGGATAGAGGTGCCCTTCAAGCCGGTGCACATCATCGAGTACTTGCTGGATTACGTGCGCGGACACCGGTCGGAAGTAAGACCCCTGGGGATCAGGGTGGCCTACCAGCAGCCCTGCGCATCGCGTTACACCCCGTGGAAGGACGAGTGGCTGGACGAGCTCTTGGAGCTCATAGGGGTGGAAAGGGTTTCCAGGCAATTCGACCGCAAGTTCGCCCTCTGCTGCGGGTCTCCCATGATGCCCCGGGACCGCGAGAAGGCCATGGAGATAAAGGAACGAAACGTGAGGGATGCCGTGGAGCATGGCGCCCAGGCCATGGCCTACCTCTGTCCCCTCTGCGTGCTCAACCTGCGCAAGATGGCCGGTGCCGCGGGCCTGGAGAACTTCCACCTCATCGAGCTGGTCCGCAAGTCCCTGGGCGAGATCTGAGGGCGAGAGGAACGGTCCGGAGTGATCCGGGACCAAACGAGGAGGGCGGCCGCAGGCCGCAGGGGCGTGGAGTCCTCCGGCCCGGGAGCCCGTGCCACCGCAACGGCCGAGACCATACACCGGTGGCGAATTTTTCTCAGCGGGTCTTCCGGCCCGCTTTTCCTGCGCCGGGGATTGCCCACGCCTTGAACGGGGATCGGGATCATCGCGCGCCGCGTCGCGCGGTGAGGGCAGCGGTTTCCCCTTCCTCCTCGGGGTGGAAGAAGGTCCATACCTCGTGCTGGTGATCCCGAATAAATCCTGAGTTGGTGTATGCCGATATACCTGTTTAGATGAGGACGTGGTGGGATGGTATCGGAGATCTTTTCGTCCCGGGGAGATGAGAGGGGAAGGGGCGGATGGCCGGCCTGAGGACCACCACGGGCGGACCTGTCCCGGCGAGGAGCGGGGAACAGCTCCTGGCGCACGGAGGAAGGCTTGGCTTCCGCGGCGCTTTTTACCCCGGGCGGTCTGGCAAGCGGCATCCTCGCCGGCGGGGAAGAAAGTTTCACGGATCGATCATCCTCCTGGTTTGCCTTCCGCTCTTCCTGTCTCTGCTTTGCCCGCCACTGGCGCGGAGCATGAAGACGGCCGCCGCATATAGCGGGACGGCGGCCGTCCCGCTCGGCCTGGGCGCGAAGTTCGGAGTCGCCTCGAGCCACATAAAACTGTACGGGGCGCAGGACATGGCCGGAGAGCTGGACGCCCTGGCGCAAGCCGGGGGCGCCTGGCTGCGCTGCGATTTCGCCTGGGCGGACCTGGAGCCCATGCCGGGTGAGTGGAACTTCGCCGGCGGCGATGCCCTGGTGGCCGAGGCGTCGGAGAGGGGGATCGAGGTGCTGGGCATTCTGGGCACCTCCCCGCCCTGGGCCAACGGCGGGAACCCCTGGAATTACCCCCCTACCGACCTTCAGTCCTGGAGGAATTACGTGCGCACCGTCTGCGGGCGTTATCGAGGTGGCGTTGACGCCTGGGAGATATGGAACGAGGAGAACATACCCCAGTTCTGGATGCCCCAACCCGACGTGGGTAAATATCTGGAACTCCTTGCCGCCGCCTCGCAGGAGATCAGGTCCGTGGACCCCGGGGCGAGGGTGGTCATGGGAGGGATGGCCGGCCTGGGCTACGATTACCTGAACCAGTGCCTGGCCGGAGGGGCCGCCGCGTACGTTGATGCCGTGGCCTATCATCCTTACGCGGAGACCATCGGGGTGGAGGGGCAGCCGGAGGAGGACCTCTACCGCCCCAAGGAGTGGCTGTGCCGCGCGCTGGTGGACTTCGTCCACTTGGTCATATCCCAGCATACCTCCAAGGACCTCGGGATATGGATCACCGAGGTAGGATGGAGCACCTGCGCCGATTCCCCGCCCGGGGTGGACGAGGCCACCCAGGCCGCTTACCTACTGCGCACCATGATCAACTACGCGGGGACGGACGTGGAGCGCGTCATCTGGTACAGCCTCCGGGACGACCTTACCAAACCCTGGGATTGTTACGGCCTTCTGGACCATTCCTTCCGGCGCAAGCCGTCTTTCGGTTATTACCGCACCTTCGAGGAGGTCTTCGGTGCCTCCGTGTCGGAGGACCCGCAGGCCGTCTCCGTGACCTGCGGAGAGCCCTCCACCCTGGAAGTCCATCCCTTCCGCCGCCCCGACGGCAGCCTGGCCCTAGGGATATGGAAGTCCGACGACTCTCCGGATACCGCGGTGGTGACCGTCAACGACTCCGGCCTGCGGTCCGCTTACCGCGTGAATAACCTCACCGGGGAGAGGATCCCGGTGACGGATACCTCGTGGGACGGGCAGGGAAGGCTGGTCATTGCGGGGCTCCAGGTGGGGAAGGACCCATTGATACTGGAGATCGATGAAGGTGAACCAGAGCCTCTGCCCCAGCCCGCCTCCTCCTTCCTCTTCGCCGAGGGCTACACGGGCCCTGGCTTCGAGGAGTGGCTGTGCCTCTTCAACCCGGACACCGAGAAGACGGCGCAGGTGGAGATCACCTACTGCTTCGGGGACGGGAGCACCAAGGAGCGCTCCCTGGAAGTCCCTCCCAGGACCCGCCGCACCCTCTCCGTGAACTCCGAGGTGGGGAAGGGGAAGGAGGTCGCCATCCTCCTCAAGAGCAACTCCCCCCTGGCCGCCGAGCGGCCCATGTACTTCAACTACGGGGGGAAGTGGGCGGGAGGACACGTGGCCGTGGGCCTGCCCCAGCCCGCCTCCTCCTTCCTCTTCGCCGAGGGCTACACGGGCCCTGGCTTCGAGGAGTGGCTGTGCCTCTTCAACCCGGACACCGAGAAGACGGCGCAGGTGGAGATCACCTACTGCTTCGGGGACGGGAGCACCAAGGAGCGCTCCCTGGAAGTCCCTCCCAGGACCCGCCGCACCCTCTCCGTGAACTCCGAGGTGGGGAAGGGGAAGGAGGTCGCCATCCTCCTCAAGAGCAACTCCCCCCTGGCCGCCGAGCGGCCCATGTACTTCAACTACGGGGGGAAGTGGGCGGGAGGACACGTGGCCGTGGGCCTCGTACCTTGAGGGGTTCATGACCGGAAGGTCTCGCAACGCCGTTGCGTGCGAGGTTGCACACCGTGGGATGCGCAGGCATAGGCTGACACGGCTTTTCGCAGCATCGTTGGCTCCGGTCGGGCCCGCGCTCACCTGAAGTATGAACTACGTTGAAATAGAGGGAGGGGAGGGGAAAAGGAAACCCGGGCTCTTTACGTTAAATAAAGAGTCGGATGGACGGGAACTGGCGTCGGGAGGCAAGGCCATGGGCACATTTTCCGCCGGTGTGCGACGCCGAGGGGGCCCTCTCGGCCGGGTTGCGAATCTAAAAGGCTGCGCCGTTGGGAATATAATTTGATGGCGGAACGAAGACCGTGGAGAGGGGGGGACATGGAGGAGAAGTACATCCTGGTCAACGACGTGGGCACGACGGGCACGCGGGCGGTGATCTTCGACAGCCGGGCGAGGGTGGTGCACGAGTCCTACGCGGAGATTCCCCAGATATTTCCCCGGCCCGGGTGGACGGAACAGGATCCCCTGGTCATCTACGAGAGGTGCCTGGAGGTGACACGCGAGGCCCTCCGGGAGACGGGCATCCCCCCCTCCCGCATAGCGGCCATGGGCATCGCCACCCAGAGAGCCACCAGCCTCCTCTGGGACCGACATAGCGGGGAACCGGTGTACAACGCCATAACCTGGCAGGATACCCGCATGTCGGACGCCTGCGAGAGGATAAACCGGAGCCCCATGTTCCGCGCCCTGCATGTACTTGGAAACATATACCAGAGGATAGCCGTCGCCAGCGAAGGCCTGCGCCGCAACCGCCTGGGCAAACTGCTCATCACTGCGGCGCACTTCACGGTCACTCCCGCGCAGTCCTCGGCCCATGCCCGCTGGATACTGGACAACGTGGAGGGGGCGGCGGCCAAAGCCGCCTCCGGCGACCTCCTCTTCGGCACCGTGGACACCTGGCTGGTATGGAAGTATACCGGGGGAAAGGTGCACGCCACCGACTATTCCAACGTCAGCGCCACGGGGATGTACGACCCCTTCGGTATGCGCTGGAGCACCCTGCTCCTCAAACCCTTCGGGCTTCCCGGCGGGTTGGTGCTCCCGGAGATCAGGGAGACCAGCGGGGATTTCGGGGTCACCGAGGTCCTCGGGGAGCCCGTCCCCATACGCAGCGTGGTCGCCGACCAGCAGGCGGCCCTGTTCGGCGAGGCCTGTTTCGAGCCGGGCAGCGTGAAGTGCACCAACGGGACCGGTTCCTTCATCGACATGAACACCGGCGAGGAGCCCATGGGCTCCATCCACAAGCTGACCCCCCTCATCGCCTGGAAGATAGGGGGGAGGACCACCTATATGATCGAGGGGATCATCTCCAGCGCGGGCTCCTCCGTGCAGTGGCTCCGTGACAACCTGCAGGTGATCAGGGAGGCCTCGGAATCCGAGGAGCTGGCCCGATCCTGCTCCGATTGCGGGGGAGTGTACGTAGTGCCCGCCTTCACCGGCCTCACCGCCCCCTACTGGGATCCCTATGCCCGGGGGACGGTGATAGGCCTCACGCGGGCCACCACCAGGGAACAGGTGGTGCGGGCCACCCTGGAGTCCATAGCCTACCAGTGCCGAGACGTCATCGAGGCCATGGAGAAAGATTCCGGCATCAAGGTGAGGGGGTTGAAGGCCGACGGCGGGGCCTCCCGCAACGACTTCCTCCTGCAGTTCCTGGCCGACATCCTGGACGTGGAGGTGGAACGCCCGGAGATGCTGGAAGCCACCGCAGTGGGGGCCGCTTACCTGGCGGGGATGGCGGCGGGCATCTGGAGGTACCCGGACGACATCATCAGCACCAGGAAGGTGGAGAGGGTATTCCGGCCTTCGATGGACCCTCGGACCCGGCAGGAGCTTTACGCCGGATGGAAGCGCGCCGTGGAGCGGGCACGCCACTGGGCCTGAGACCCGCTTTCGACCTTTCGGTGGGCCGAACTCCCCTCCGCTTGCAACGACGCCTCGGAACCACGTGTCGTCGGCGTCGTATCGGGTCCGCGGACTCCGCTCGTCCAAGACACTTCTATGGGCGGGAAGGCCGGAAAGCGGCCTCACGGCGAAGTAGTGACCATGGGATCGTCTTGCCCTCTCCTTTTGCCTCGCTCGGTTGGGAGGCCGCTTTGCTCGATTCGTTGTCGGAGCGATCCGCCCCGAGATGCATCCGCGTTTCATGCATACGGGAGGAAACAAAGAACGGTTTCGGGGCGGGGAAGCACATTTCGGCGTCGCCTCGTCAACCCTTTTCCGGGGCACCGTTGTCTTCGCGAAAACGCGACCCGAGTCTCACGTGTGCATGGTTGACGCCGCTCGGCGTTCATCCTATAAATTAAAGTTAAAGTTAACTTTAAGTTTATGGCGACTGACTTCTGGGGAGAAGTCGTTGGGGAGAAGAGGAAGTGGCTGCGTTTCCGCCTCAGATATTTGCGTTCCGGACAAGTCGGAACTCCTGGAGCCGGGGAGCGGCAGGTGTTGGGAAGAGGTCTTTTCCCTCCGTGGCATGAATAGCGCCGGGTTTAAGGACCGCCTGCAGGAGGACGACCCGGCGGCGGACGGAAGACGGGAGGCGGGGGGCGGCGCGCCTCTCCCGGAAAATAGCCGCCGATGCGCCTTTGGCGACTGCCCGGAATGCTGTGGGAAAGCCGGATTTTAAAGGAGGTGGCGGTATGTCTCTCCCGGACCGTAACAACCCTTACGATTTCAATCCCTATCTCGAGTGGCGCAGAAAGATCGACTATTACGCCGACGACCCCTTCCTGCAGAGGATGGTTGCCGTCTTCGCAGGTCCCGAGGCCGAGGAGGTCGACCGGGAGGCGAGGGAATTCTCCCGCAAAGCGTCCTTCCGCTGGCGCGACTTCGCGGAGCGCATTGCCAGCCCCGAGAAAAGGCCATACCTGATGCACTACGATGGGCATAAGAACCGTGTGGACCGCATCGTGAGGCCTTACGAGGTGGAGGTGATGGAGAGGGAGATACTGGCAGAGCGCCTGTTCTCCGATTCCACCTCCCCCTGGACCCGTTTCATCAAGTTCTTCCTCCTGAGCGAGAACTCAGAAGCGGGCGTGGTCTGCCCCCTGACCTGCACCTGGGGGCTGGTGGCCCTGCTGGAAAAATATGCCGACAGGCCGGAAACCAGGAGGATATTGCAGCACGCCAAGGAGGGGATAGACGGCGACTACGCCCTGGGGGCGCAGTTCGTCTCCGAGATCCAGGGGGGCTCCGACGTCCCCGCCAACCTGGTGGAGGCGGTGGAGGAGAAGGGGGAGTGGCGGATCTACGGCAACAAGTTCTTCTGCTCGGCCGCCCACGCCGATTATGCCGTGGTCACCGCCAAGCCGCGCGGCTCGGAGAGGGTGGGATGTTTCGTGGTCCCCATGTGGCTGGATAAGGAGAGGGAGCGACGCAACGGCTACACCATAGACCGCCTGAAGTGGAAGATGGGAACAGTGGAACTCCCCACGGCGGAGATCACCTTCAACGGCGCCCTGGCCTACCCGGCCGGACCCCTGGACCGTGGCGTGGCCGTGGTGGTGGGTATCGTGCTCACCCTCTCCCGCCTGGTGGTGGGGATAGGGGGCGGGGCGGGAATGGCGCGTGGCCTGCGGGAGGGCAAGAAGTACGCCGAGTTCCGCACCGCCTTCGGGCTTCCCCTCAAGGCTTTCCCCATGGTGGCCGCGCAGATGGAAGAGTACGAGAGGTGCACCAGGCGCACCATCGCCGGGAGTTTCAAGCTCTACGGGGATTTCATCGCCCTGCCCGGCGGCCTGGCCCCGGGCCTCACCACTCCCGAACCGCTGGAGATAAAGAAGAAGCGGTTCCGGGTGAGGCAGCTGGTCATGCTTCAGAAGATAACCGTGGCCCAGGACGCCAACGATTATGCCCGCAAGGGGATAAGCATCTTCGGGGGCCACGGAGTCATGGAGGATTTTTCCATCTTCCCCCGCATGCTCCGGGACGGCCTGGTCAACGAGCTCTGGGAGGGGCCGCGCAACGTCCTCCTCACCCAGATGCACCGGGACTTCCAGCGGGTGGCGGAGTGGTACCCGGCGCAGGAGTTCGTGGCCGACGTCCTCAGGGGAGCCGATGCACAGACGGTGAGAGGGCTCTCAGCGGAGATAGAGGAACTGCTCTCCGTTCCCCATCTCTTCGAGATGAACCGCAGGACCATGGACATATGTCTGCGGTGGGACGACTTCTGCTCCCGGCTCTTCCACGCCTACCAGGCTCTGGCCCTCGCAGAGGCGGAAGCGGCGAGCCCGGAGGAGGGCATCCCCGCGGGGGAGAGGGTGCGTGGGTGAGCGTTCGTACCGACGACCGCTCGCCGGCCGTGCCCGGGACATCTCGACAGGGAGCCGGCGAGCCTCCTTCCGAGACCGTCCGATGGCGGCCGTCGCGTCCCGGGGAGGCGGCCCCCTGGGGAAGCGGCGGGGTCGTCGGGGCGCGAGACCGCACCCCGTGAACACCTTCCCGCTTAAGGGATTGGAGGCCATGACATGAGGAGAGGCTATGAAAAAGGAGGCGACCGGCGGTAGGGGAAAGAGATTGACCATATCCGAGCTGGCGGGCGAGTTCGGCATCGCCCCCAGCGCCATCCGTTACTACGAGGAGGTGGGCCTCCTCTCCCCGCATCGCAATACCCGTAGGGGACAGAGGCTGTACAGCGACCGTGACCGGGCGCGCCTGAAACTCATCCTTCGCGGGAAGAGATTCGGTTTTTCCCTCTCCGAGATAGCCGAGATCCTCGAGCTTTACGACGCCAACCCCACCCAGGCCCGCCAGATCATGCGCACCCTGGAGTACGGATTCCGTCACATCCGGGAGATGGACGAGAGGATCGAGGAGCTCCTGGAGATACGCAGGGAGATGCTCGAGTTCGCCAGGAGCTTTCTTGAGATACTGGAGAGGGAGGGCCAGGACGCGGAATCCCGCTCCTTTATCGCCCTGGCCGGAGAGGTCATCCGTGAGCTGGAGGCCAGGGAGTTCGGTTCCGGGACCGTCTCACGGAGGGATGCCGGGGCGGAGGCGGGCAATGCTGACCGGAGCGTGGGGCGCGTGAGGGCCGCATCGCCCCGGGAGAAGGAGGCCGGGCGGAGGCGACGGGCCCCTGGGGCCGGGCCGTCGCTCCCGGAGTGACGTCGATTGTCGGTCATAGGAAAGGGAGGTGTGAGCGTGTTCGACTTCGTCATGACCGAGGAACAGAAGAAGCTCCAGGAAGAGGTCAGGGACCTGGTCAACTGGGTCCCCCGCCAGCTCATCCTGGACATGGACGCCATGATCGCGCCCTTTCCCAGGTTTTTCCTGGAAGAGGCGGGGAAGAGGAACCTCCTGGGTCTGCGTTTCCCGAGGGAATACGGGGGCCGCGGCCTGAGGTGGGAGGAGGAGATAATCGCCATCGCCGAGATGTCCCTGGTGGGCGTGCCCCTCACCTGCCTCTACTCCCTGGTGAGCATCGTGGGGGAGTGCATCGCCCAGTTCGGGACCGAGGACCAGAAGCAGCGTTTCCTGGTGCCCACCATAAAAGGGGAGAAGGTATGCGCCGAGGCGCTCACCGAGCCCCGCGGCGGCTCCGACTTCTTCGGCGCCACCTGCACGGCGAGGCGGGAGGGGGACCACTACATCCTGCACGGCCAAAAGCGTTTCATCGTGGGGGCCGAGGGGGCCGACTACTTCATGGTCTACGCCCGCACCGACCCCGATGCCCCGCCGCGGGACGGCCTGAGCTGCTTCCTGGTGGAGAGGGACGAGAGCGTGGAGGTGAAGACGGTATACGGTCTCATGGGCGCTCGGGGGAGCGGCACGGGAAGGGTGCTCTTCCGGGACACAAGGGTGCCGGCGGAGAACCTGGTGGGCAAGGAGAACGGCGCCTCCCACATCTTCTACCGTATGATGATACCCGAGCGCTTGACCTCCGCGGCGGGGTGCATAGGGGCGGCACGGGAGGCCATAGAGATAGCCGCCCGCTACACCACGCGGCGCAAGGCCTTCGGGATGCCCATAAAGAGCTTCCAGGCGGTGAACTTCATGATCGCCGAGAGCCTCATCAAGCTGGACGCCATGGCCAGCCTGGTATGGATGACGGCCAAGGCCGTCGACGCTGGTATCCCCCACGGGAGGATGCGGCGCATGGTCTCGGAGTCCAAGAAGTTCGCCACCGAGGCGGTGTGGGACATCTGCTACAACGCCATGCAGGCCATGGGCGGCATCGCCTACACCAACGTCTATCCCATCGAGAGGATGCTGCGCGACGCCCGCCTGCTCTCCATCTGGACGGGGACCAACCAGATCATGAACCTTATCATCCAGCACGAGTTCTATAAGGAGCTGGAGCAGGAGGTCAGGGGGAAGAGGAACGTGGAGCTGGACGCACCGGAGGCCTTCAACGAGGAGGAGAAGATATACGAGTGACCGCGCGGGATGACCCTTCCGGAGGCGAGCCTCGGACGATGCGCGAGGTCGCGTAACGGTGAGCTTCCCCGGAATGGGGCTGCGCTTGCGCAAGGGCTCCGGCCAATGGAGGGGGAGGGTTAAGAGCGGCCGCGTGCCTTCCCCTTTTCCCTCTCCCCGTCGCGCGGCGCCAGGGAATCGAGGATGGGGCGCAGGATGAGAGAGGCGGCTTCCTCCCCGTGGGTTAGGATCCATTCCTCCTCGCAGGCCAGCATGTAGGTGAGGAAATAGAAGATGAGGATGAACACCCAGGACAGGTAACCCGGGTCCAGGGAGGGGTCCAGGGTCCCTTCATCGATCCCCGCCTGGACCAGGCGTTCTATTTCCTCTTCGCGGTCTTCGAGAAGAGCCTCGATGTTCTCCTGGAACTCCCGGGTGGCCGCCTCGGAGATGTTGTTCACCACCAGGCGCAACATCTCCGGATTCTCCAGGCCGAAACGCAGGTGGGAGCGCATGAGGGCGTCGGCGAGCTCGAAGAAATCCTTCGCCGGCGGCAGTTCACGCCACAGGTTGTCGACGATGGCGGAGTACACCGCGTTGCGCACGGCGTAGAAGAGCTCCCTTTTGGTTGGAAAATAGCGGTAGACGGCGCGCTTGGTTATTCCCGTGGCCGCGGCGATGTCGGCCATGGAAGCGCCGTCATAGTTCTTGGCCGCAAAACACTGCAGGGCGGCTTCGATTATGGCCTGACGGCTGTTGCGCCGGGCCCTCCTCCTTACCGGGCTCCTCTTTCCGGGCATGGTCAACCCCTTATCTCGCCGGTGGCGGACGCGCTCAAGAGCAGCCTGTCCACCAGCTCAAGGTATTTCCCCTTGTCCGAGAAGGGGACCTTGAGGCCGAGGGCGTTCGCTATGTACACGATCTCCAAGAGGGCGATGTAGCTCCAGGCGAAATCCTCCACTTCGAGGTCCTTCTTGACCTCCCCGCGCATCTGGCCCTCCCGCAGCATGTAGGTCACCGCGTCGTGAAGGCGGTGCAGGCGGTCGACGGGCGTATGGCGGAAACCGCCCCTGCCGAGCTCGGGAATGGAGTAATAATAGGCGCGCATCTTGCTCCTGTGCCGACGGGTGAAGTCGAAGGCCGCTTCAGCCGCTTCCCGCAGGCCCGCAAGGGGGGTGGTCCTCTTGAGGGCCCTCCGCGTCACGTACTCCGAGATCTCCTGGATCGTGCGCCGGCGCATGCATTCCACAATGTCACGCTTGCCCTCGAAGTGCTGGTAGAGGATGGGTTCGGTGATCCCGGCCTGGGCGGCGATGTCCGCGGTGGTACAGGAATAATAACCCTTGCGGGCCAGGCATCTTTCCGCCGCCTTGAGTATGCTCTCCTTCCTTTTCTCGGCCGGCAGCCTCTTTCTGGCCATCTTCCCCCTACCGCTTCTTGTGGCCGCTACGCTTCCCTAGGGTCGCGGTCCCGTCTCCCGGGAATGCTTCAGCCTGCCTCGGCGATCTTACCCTGCAGACTTAATAAAAGAACCGGTTACTAAATTTGTTATAGATCATATCATATCTTGTTTATTTTTTAAGGGATTTGATTCCGGGTCAATAGTAGGGATTCGGTCCCCGGTCGAGGGCAAACACGAAGGATCCGGCAATCGATCAGGATTGGCTTTAACGCAACTCCCCCTGCCCTTCTTCGGCAGTTCCTTCCACCCCCGCTGCTTCTCCGGTATCCTTCCACTCGGGATGGTCCTGCCGGCGACCCTCCGCCTTGGCCCGCAGCCAGGCGCGCACGGCGGCCTTCCTCTCCTCGGGGTCCTCAAGGTCGTAGACGCGACCGTCTATCTCCAAGCGTCTTCCGTCCACCGCCCTCACCTTGACCGTAGTGGGTCGCCCGGGCTCCTTGCCGTGCCCGGTCGAGTCCGCCCCATCGCGGAAGCACATGTTGCGGCTCTTCTTGCCGCGGGTGAGTGCCTCGGGTTTCTCCGGCGCTGCTGAGAGGCCCGCCGGGACTCGTTCCCCACGCTTTAGATGTTACTCGGCTGGAAATCGGGCGGGCTTGACACGGGAAGGGATTTTGTCTGCCGGCCCAAGGCCGGGGTGGGATGAACGGGCTGAGGGCTCTATCGCGGCCAGGTCGCTTTGCAGCGGCTCATAGGGGCGAGTGCAAGGTTTCGTCCTCCTCTCGGGTCGGGGCTTCAGAGCCGGTCGGCCGAGGCGTCCGTATCAACCTCTGGAGGGGCGCGGGAGACCCAAGCGCTTCTGGCTCAAGGCGGCCAGCTTGAGCAGCCAGGGATACTGGCGGGCCCTGATCCCCAGGAAGCGGGTCTGGATGAACTCCAGGATCACCCCCACGGAGTCCAGGGTATCGAGGTAGGCGTAATCGATGGTCATCCCCAACTGTTTTAGGGTACCCCTCTGGAGTATCCCAATCCCCGCCGCCCTGGCCGCCTCCAACCTTTCCTCCAGGTTGTCCACCGCGAAGCCCAGGTGGTGGAGCCCTTCATCCCTGTCCCCCAGGGTGTGGAGGTGAAAGCTGTCCCCTTCCAGTATCTGGATGAGCTCCAGCTGGATCCTCCCGCTGTACCCCATGGCGATACGTCCCTTGAGGGTGGTCTCCCTCCCGCGGTCCAGACAGTAAGCCGTCTCGCCCTCGAGAACCAGCCAGGGTCCGATGCCGAAGACCTCCTCGAAACGGCGGATGGTGCTCTCCATGTCCCTGACCACCAGGCCTATCTGGGCCAGGCGCGGCATGTGCAGGAGTTCCCTCGAGGACATGGCCCCTCCTTTCAGCGACGGCGGGGCGGGAGTTGGGCGAGGATGTTGGCCACCCCGCGCACCAGGTTCTCCTCGTATACCTCCCGTGGGTATTTGCGGAAGTTCATCCAGTGGATGACCGTCGATTCCACCATGCCCACGATCATAACCGCGGTGATATAGATGCGTTCCGGAGGCACGGCGTCGGTGTCCGTGTAGTAGGTTATGCGGTCCTTCACCAGGTCTATGATGGAGGACCTGATTTCGGCCACTCTCTCCTGGGAACGCTTGTCCACATTGAGGTCGGTATCGTAGATCAGGCGGAACCCGGATTCGGAATAATCCACGAAGTCGAAGTAGGACCGCACCCCGCTGCGGATAGCGGTTATCCAGTCCACTTCGGAAGTGTCCGGTTTGAGCAGCGACTGGCGGAGGTTCTCTCCTGCCCTATCGATGATGGCCAGGAGGAGGTCGAGCTTGCTCGGGAAATGCCGGTAGAGTATGGGCTTGGTCACCTGCGCCCTCTCGGCGATGGTGTCCATGAGAGCGCCGTGGTATCCGAATTCGGCGAAGGTTTCCAGGGCGGCGTCAAGGATGACCTTTTTCCGCTCCGGGGCCGGAAGGCGTTTCTTCACCCGGTTGTTCCCTGAATCTCTCATGTCTTCTTCCATGTTTCCACCCGGTAATATATTACCATCGGGTGAAGTCGCATAAAACCTCTCCCGCATCCGTTTCCTTCTTGGAGCGGCCTCCTCATTACGCTCGCGGCACCGCTATGGCGGTAGTCTAAGACGGGGCGGGGCACGGGCCGAGCCGGGATCAATCAGGGACGGAGAAGGAGAAGACGCTTCCCTCGCCGGGCGTGGATTCCACCTCCAGGCGCCCCTTCCAGCGGCTCACTATGCGTCGCACGGTGGATAGGCCAATGCCGAGCCCTGGAGATGAATCGTCCATCCTCTGGAAGGGCTCGAAGAGGCGCCCGAGTTGTTCCTCCGGGATCCCCGGCCCGTTGTCCTTCACGCACACCACCGTCTCCCCGCCCTTTTTCCGCGAGCCGACCCGTACCAGGGGGGAGGGGTGGCGGAGGTTGAACTTCACCGCGTTGTCCAGCAGGTTGGCCATCACCTGCTTGAGGAGGGCGGGGTCCGCGTTAACCGTGCGCCGGTCGAGCTCCAGTTCCAGGCGTGCGGAGGGAGCCCGCTCCTTCATGCCGAGCTCCTCCCACACCTGGAGCACCAGCTCCTCCAGATCCACCTCCCTCCAATTTTCCGGCTGCAGGCCGGACCTTGCCATCTCCAGGATGGAGGAGATGATGTCCTCCATCCCCCGGCAGGCCCTGGAGATGTATTCGAAGTACTCCATCTCCCCGGGTTCGAGTTTTCCCTCCGCGGCGGCTCGAGCCAGGGCGGCGAAACCCTCGATGCTGGTCAGGGGGGCCCGCAGGTCATGGGAGACCATCTGGGCGAAGGCCTCCAGGTCCTGGTTGCGTTCCTGAAGCTCGATTTCCAGGCTCTTCCTTTCGGTGATGTCCAGGTCCATGCAGAAGACCTCCTTGCATTCCCCTCCTCTCCTTATGGGGAAGATGGTCGAGTACACCCAGCGCGTCCGTCCATCCCTGTCGCGCGTGGCCCATTCCCGGGGCGGCGCCGGCTCACCGCCCGCCCAGAGCCGCTCCAGTTCGCGTATGAACTCCCCCGCGTCTTCCGGGGTGAGGATGAGCTGGTCCAGCGTCTTCCCGAGAGCTTCCTCCCGGCTGTAACCGTAGAGGGCCTAAGACGCCCTGTTCCAGAAGGTGACCCTGCCCTCGCGGTCGTAGCCCTGCACGGCAACCAGGGGAGCCTGGTCGACGGCCGCCTCGAAGCGCTCTCTGGCCTCCAGGGCCACTTTCTCCTCGAAGGCGGTGGCGTCGATGGCCTCGGGTATCTCCTTGACCAGGCTGAGGAAGAGAGGCCGTTCGCTTCTCTTGATCACTGTCCCCGTGACCGCGCACCTCTTGCGGCTTCCGTCCTTGCACAGGCCGGTGCCCACGAAACCGAAGAACTCGCCCCAGCGTGTCTTGAGCAACTCCTGCTCGGAGAGGCTCCTCTCGTCGGGGATGTGGAGGTCCTGCACTCGCATGGAAAGGAGTTCCCCCTCGGAATAGCCGGTGAGCTCCGTGGCCGCGGGATTGACCTCCAGGATGTTCCCCTCCAGGTCGTGGAGGAAGATGGCGTCGCTGGCCTGTTCGAAGAGCAGCTGCAGCCTCTCCTCGGCCTGCTCGGCTCGCCGCTCGGCGAGCTTCTGGGCGGTCAGGTCCCTGAGGACCGCCAGGGTATACACCCCGTGTTCGTCGTGCATGATGGAGGCGGTCAGCTCCAGGCACATCTCCCGTCCATCCTTGTGGTACACCCATATCTCGTAGGTGGGAGGGAGCTCCTCGCCCGCCTGGCGCCGACGGTACCTGTCCATGACCTCCTCCCGGTAGGCGGGGACCACGAACTCCAGAAAGGGTCGGGAGGTGAGTTCCTCGGCCGTGTACCCGGTCATCTCGCAGAGCTTGGGGTTCACGTAAACGAACCTGTCGCCTCTGGCCAGGGCGATACCGGCGTTGACGTTCTCCACCAGATGGCGGTAGCGCTCCTCCGCTTCCCGACGCTCCATGCGGGCCCGGTAGGCCTCCCACTGGCGCCTCACGGTGAGCGCCACCCGCTTGAACTGCAGGAGCCCCGAACGTTTGATGACGTAATCGTCGGCTCCCTCGCGTAGGGCCAGAGAGGCCACCTCCTCGTTGCCCTGGCCGGTCAGGAGGATGAAGGGCAGCTCGGGATCCCTTTTCCTCACCTCCTTCAGGAGGTCGATACCGTTCATCCCCGGCCCCAGGACGTAGTCGCTGATCACCACCTGGAACCCGTCCTCGTCGAGCATCCGCAGCGCTTCCTCCGCCGTGGCCGCGGAGGTTATCTCCAGGCCGGAATCCTCCCTTTCCAAGCTGCGGCGGATGAGCAGGGCGTGATCCGGGTTGTCCTCCACGTGCAGGACACGTATCTTCTCTTCCATAAGGACCCCGATGCATTATTACCGCGAGACCGCGGTGTACGATGCCCACAATTGGGCCTAAAACCATTTTATAGGAAAGTGAAATATTTCGGACTCTTTATTGTCAGCCTGGCCCCTCGGTTATGTGGTCGCTGGTCATGGGCGGAATTACGGCGAGGGCATTCCGGCTTTTCCCGATGGGTTCTTCCTTCCCGCTTCCGGTCTCCGCGTTCGTTTCCGCCGCTACTCACCGCCGATCTCCGTCGGCGCGGAAGACCTCTTTACTTTGGGTCGTTCAAAGGATTCGGAGATCGGCTTGCCCTTTCCGTCGCTCGGATGTCGGTTTTTTGATTGTCAAGCCAATCCTGCGGTGGTGTCCGTGGACTGTCCTCTATAGAGACCGGCCGCGCTCCCCATATACGGATGCACGTCTATAATACTTGCATGGTCGATTTCATGTACGTGGACGATGCCGAGAGCCTCCGGGAGGCGGTCCGTCACCTCGGACGTTGCCGCCGCTTATCGGTGGACCTGGAATCGGACAGCTTTCACCATTACGGGGACCGCATCTCTCTCCTGCAGTTCAGCGACGGTCGCCGGGCATACATCGTCGACACCTTGAGGGTGGACCCGCATCCCCTGTCCGAGCTTCTGGGAGACGTTTCCAGGGAAAAGGTCTTCCACGACGCGGACTACGACGGACGCATGATACTGACCTTTCTGGGGGTGAGGCCCTCGCCCGTCTTCGATACCATGATCGCCGCGCGCATATTGGGAAAGGAAAAGGTGGGCTTGGCCGACCTCATGGAGGAGTACCTGGGCATCGCCATGGACAAGGCCCTCCAGAAGGCGGACTGGTCCCGCCGCCCCCTGGCGCGGGAAATGCTCCACTACGCCGCCTTGGACGTGCTGTACCTCCTCGAGATAAGGGACAGGATGGAGGAGGAGATGGCTAGGCTGGGGCGGTTGGAATGGGCACGGGAGGAGTTCCGGCTCGTGGTGGAAGGACTCTCTCCCATGCGGGAACGGAAGCCCGATTTCACCCGGGTGAAAGGAGCCAGGGAATTGGATCCCCACCGCCTGGCCGTTCTCCAGAAGCTTCTGGAATGGAGGGAGGAACGGGCGAGGAGGATGGACCTCCCCCCCTTCAAGGTGGTCGGGGCGGAAAGGCTGCTCAAGCTGGCGGAGACCGTTCCCCGCAACCGCCGGGAACTGGAGGCTTCCGGCGCCCTCTCACCCCGCCAGATACGGAGCTTCGGCGAGGAGGTATTGAGGGTCGTGGAGGGAGGTTGGAGGGAACCGCCGGAACGCTGGCCTCGCTTTCCGGCCCCCGAGAGGGTCAAGAGGGACCTGGAGGCGGAGAGGCTGTTGCGCCGGTTCAAGGAGGCCAGGGACCGCCGCGCGGCGGAGCTGGGCCTGGACCCCGGTTTCCTCCTCCCCAACGCCTCCCTCAAGGAGCTCGCCCGGAGGAAGCCGCGCGGGCTGGAGGACATCCGGAAAAGCGGCATCCTCAAGGAATGGCAGCTCAAGGAGATGGGCGCCGCCCTGGCGGCGTGCATCGGGTGAGGGTCCTTTGGTTCGACCTAGGGCACCCTCCGGTTCGGTTGCCAGAAAATGGTTGAAGGCACGAGAAATCCGGCTTCACCGGTAACCGTCTTCGAGGGCTGTATCGGGGACTGGCTTTGGTATGCTAAAATTGGCAACTATGGAACTCAAGGGCCTTATCCTTTCAGGCGGGGAAGGGACGCGCCTGCGTCCCATAACCCACACCAGCGCCAAGCAACTGGTGCCGGTGGCCAACAAGCCGATCCTCTTCTACGGGCTGGAAGCCCTTCGCGACGCCGGCCTGCGGGACATCGGCATCATCGTCGGCGACACCGAGGAGGAGATCCGCGAGGCGGTGGGCGACGGCTCGCGCTGGGGTGTTAGGATCACCTACATCAGGCAAGAGGCCCCGCTGGGGCTGGCCCACGCCGTGCTCACGGCCGCCGATTTCCTGGGGGACACGCCTTTCGTGATGTACCTGGGGGACAACCTGATAAAGGAGGGGATCACCGCCTTCGTGGAGGAGTTCCGCAGCAAGGAGGTGGACGCCCTCATCCTCCTGGCCCACGTCGTCGATCCCCAGAGGTTCGGCGTTGCCCGCCTGGAGGGAAACCGGGTCGTGGAGCTGGTTGAGAAACCCAAGGACCCTCCCAGCGACCTGGCCCTGGTGGGCGCATACATGTTCCGGCCGGTCATCCTGGAAGCGGCCCGGGCCATCAAGCCCTCCTGGCGCAACGAGCTGGAGATAACCGACGCCATACAGCACCTCATCAACCACGGTTACCGCGTGGAGGCCCACATCATAAAGGGCTGGTGGAAGGACACCGGGCGCCTTGAGGACCTCCTGGAGGCCAACCGTATGGTCCTTGAGGACCTGGAGCCCCGTTGCGACGGGGAGGTGGACGGGGAGAGCCGCGTGCTGGGGAGGGTAGTGGTGGAGGAGGGAGCGGAGATAATCCGCTCCACGCTGCGAGGGCCTTCCATCATCGGACGCGGTTCCCGTATCGTGGATTCCTATATCGGGCCCTTCACCTCCATCTATTATGAGGTCACCGTGGAGGGCAGTGAGCTGGAACACTCCATCATCATGGAGAACAGCGTAATCCGGAACATACCCGGTCGCATCGAGGACAGCCTCATAGGGAAGAACGTGGAGATCACCAGGTCCTTCGACCTCCCCAAGACCTTCCGCTTCATGCTGGGAGACAATTCCAAGGTAGGGCTGATATGAGGTCCAGGGTGGGGCTGATATGAGGTGGCGGGGATGATCGAGGGGCTGCGGGTAAGGGAGCTGCCGTCCCGGTCGCATGTCCGGGGCTACACGGTGGACCTCTGGCAGGGAGAAGAAGCGCCCCCCGCCTCATATGCCAGACTGCATCACGTCTTTCCCGGATGCGTCGAGGCTTGGTGGGTGAGGGAGATCACGCCGGAACGTGTCGTCTGCCTGCGGGGCATGATCAAACTGGTGGTATTCGACCGCCGGGAGGGATCTCCCACCCGTGAGGAAGTGGTGGAGGTCTACCTGGGGGAGTACCGCTTCCGGGAGGTGGAGATACCGCCCGGCGTGCTCCTGGGGTGGAAGGCTGTGGGGCACGAGCCCGCCCTTGTGCTCCGGTACGCGGAGGCCGCGGAGGAGGGACGGAGGCTGAGCCCGGAGGAGGCCGGTGTGCCCTACGACTGGGAGATCGTCATGCGTTGAGGGAAGAGAGGGAAGAGGAAAGCGGCCCATGCGTTTGCTGGTCACCGGGGGATGCGGGTTCATCGGCAGCAATTTCATCCGCCACCTCATGCGGGAACATCCCGAGGACGAGGTGTTGAACCTGGACAAGCTCACCTACGCCGGGAATCCCGAGAACCTGCGCGACGTGGAGGGTGATCCGCGCTACACGTTCCTCAAAGGGGACATCTGCGAGGAGGCGGATGTGGGGAAGGCCTTCGAATGGGGGCCGGAGGCGGTGGTCAACTTCGCCGCCGAGACGCACGTGGACCGCAGCATCACCGACCCCGAGGCCTTCGTGCGCACGGACGTCCTGGGGACCTTCCGGCTGCTCGAAGCGGTCCGGGGGGCGGGTGTCCGATTGGTGCACATAAGCACGGACGAGGTCTACGGGAGCATCGCCGAGGGGTCCTTCACCGAGGAGAGCCCCCTGCGGCCCAACAGCCCGTACGCGGCCTCCAAGGCGGGAGCGGACCTCCTGGTGCGCTCCTACGTGCGCACTTACGGGATAGACGCGTTGATCGTGCGCAGCTCCAACAACTACGGGCCTTACCAGTACCCCGAGAAGGTCATCCCCCTGTTCATAACCAACCTCCTGGAGGGGAGGAAGGTCCCCCTCTACGGCGAGGGAGCCAACGTGAGGGACTGGCTCTTCGTGGAGGACAACTGTCGGGCTATCGACCTGGTGCTCCGCAGGGGGGAGAGCGGCGGGGTGTACAACGTGGGAGCCGGGCAGGAGAGGAGCAACCTGGAGCTGACCCGCTCCATACTGGCCCTTCTGGGTATGGGTGAGGAGCACATCCAGAAGGTCCCCGACCGGCCGGGCCACGACTTCCGCTACTCCCTGGACTGCACCAGGATACGCTCCCTGGGATGGGAGCCCCTCTATGACCTGGAGAGGGGCCTGCGGGAGACGGTCCGCTGGTACCGCGAGAACCGAGACTGGTGGATGCCCATAAAGAGCGGCGAGTTCCGGGAATATTACCGACGCCGCTACGGGGACATCTGAGCGGGACGGCCCCTTACCCGCTGGGCGGCCAGGGGCTCTTGCTCCGGGGAGGAGCAGATGAGGAGGGCTCCCGGACCGTGGACCTCGTCGGGGGTATGACCTGGGGCGGGCGGTCACGTTTCCTCACCTTGCAACGACGCGGAAGGCCGCCCCGTCCGTGGTCATCAACCGTTTCCGGCGCATCATGGCGACTGTCTGGAATGGAAACCATCCCCTTTTCTCGAACTATTATTTATGGAATGTAGTGATTAGAATAAGCCCGTCGGGATCGACGGACCTTGACTTGCGGAGGTAGGGGAGATGAAGCTTTCCGTGGTCATCCCCGTTTACAACGAACGAAACACCATAAAGGAGGTACTGAGGCGGGTTCGCCAGGTGGACCTGGGAGACATAGAGAAGGAGATCGTGGTGGTGGACGACGGCTCCACGGACGGGACGCGGGACATCCTGGCCATGGAGGAGAACTCCGCCACCCGGGTGATCTACCACCCGGAGAACAGGGGGAAGGGCGCCGCGGTGCGCACGGGGCTCCAGGCGGCCACCGGCGACCTGATCATCATCCAGGACGCCGACCTGGAATATGATCCCGAGGACTACCCCAAGCTCATGGAGCCCATCCTCAAGGGCAAGGCGGAGGTGGTCTACGGTTCCCGCTTCACCGGCCCGCGCAAGAACATGCTCTTCTGGCATTACGTGGGGAACCGTTTCCTGGCCCTGGTGACCAACATCCTCTACAACACCACCCTCTCGGACATGGAGACCTGTTACAAGCTCTTCACCCGCAAGGCGCTGGAGGGGATAACCCTCAGGTCGGACCGCTTCGACATCGAGCCGGAGATAACCGCCAAGATATTGAAGAAGAAGATCCGCATCTTCGAGGTGCCCATCTCCTATTCGGGGCGGGAGATTGAGGAAGGCAAGAAGATTACCTGGAGGGACGGCTTTCCCGCCCTCTGGGCGCTCATCAAGTACCGTTTCGTGGATTGACGGAAGAAACGGCGGGGGCACGTCGAGGCGCCCCCGCCGTCATTCTACTTCGCGCGTCCGCTACTTCAGGCTCTCGATGAAGGTATCCACGTCGATGGCCGGGAGGGTCATGATGCGCACCGTCCCGCGCGAAGCGAGCTGGACCGAGATGCGGGCGATGGTCTCGTTGTTGGGGGCCTCCACGATGTTGATGAAGTCGTACTGTCCGAGCACCACGTACTGCCCGACCACCTTCCCCCCCATAGCCTCCACGTCCTTGTTCACTTCCTTGATGCGGTCCGGGTTCTTGGTGAGGGTGGCGCAGCCCTCGTCGGTGAGCCGGCTGATGAGGATGTAGGTCGCCATCTGCCCTCCTCCTTTCTCTTCCCTTTTGCTTTTTGCCCCGACAATAACACTTAATACCCTGTGAACCGGCGACCTAAACGGGCGGACGGCCCCCTCTTCGCCCGTCGCGCCGCTTTTTCGCCGCGAGATCGTCACCGTTTTCCTTCGGGCTCACCGTCATATGCCCGCGGCCGTGTGAAGGGAATAGGGATATGGGGGATGAATAGATGCTATGGTTATGGGTGAAGACGGGACTCGGAGGTAGGGATATATGCCAGCCGAGGGGAAGAGGTGCAAGGTGATAGTGGTCTACCACCCGGATTTCGCCGCCCAGGGATACCCGGCGCTGCGGGAGAGGATCGCCCCCGCCTTCGAGGAGCTGAGGACAAGGGGCCTCCTGGATAAAGAGGGGGTAAGCCTTATGGAGCCCAGGCCGGCGGAGGAGGAGCTGGCCGAGGAGGTGCACACGGAGGGGCACATACAGGGAGTGAAGAGGAGCGGATATTACCAGGTGGCACTGCTGTCCGCGGGTTCGGTGATCCTCGGGGCGGAGGAGGTGGCAAGCGGGAAGGCGGACGCGGCCTTCTGTTTCACGGGCACCGCTGGCCATCACGCCTCGAGGGACGGATTCTGGGGGTTCTGCTACCTGAACGACGTGGCCATGGCCCTGGTCCGGCTGCGCCGGGAGGGCCGGGGGAGGAGGGTGGCCATCCTGGACATCGACCCGCATTTCGGTGACGGCACGAGGGACATCCTGGGAGAGGACCCGAAGGTCCTGCACGTGAACCTCCATTCCGGGTATGTGATGCGGGGGTCAGGCGGCTCGAACAACCTGGACCTGGCCCTCTTCCATGATGCCGGGGATGCCCAGTTCCTGCACGCCGTGGACAGGGCTCTGGAGGCGGTGGGGAGATTCCGGCCCGAACTGTTGTTCGTGGTCTTCGGGCACGACAGCCACCGCGACGATTACGGGGCCTTTGAGCTGAGCGACGGGGTGTACCGGGAATTCGCCCTCCGGGTCAAGAGGTCCTTTCCCTCCGGGGTCGTCTACGTCCTCTCAGGCGGTGCCCGTCCCCACGTCGCCAGGCGGGCCATCGGAGACGTGGTGGAGGTCCTCGCCGCGACAAGCCCGTAGGATGATGGACGGCGAAACGAGGTGCAGGGAAGGATGAGGAGGATGCTCGGAGGAGCAAGACGGGGGAACGGCGGAGGGGATGGAAAGCAGGCGAAGAGCGCCTCAAGGGCGGTGAGGTCGCGGGTCCGGGCCATGCCCTTGGTCTTGCTGGCCTCCCTTTTCCTGGCCGGGGGGCTCGGCCTTTCGGTCCCCGGAGCCGCGCGCCCGGTCGCCTACGCCGCCTCTCCTCCCCGCGTCGCCCTGACCTTCGACGACGGATACGGGCTGGACCACCGTTTGCTGGAATTTCTTTCCTCCCAGGGCATTAGGGCCAGCGCATTCCTCATCGGTTCCTGGGCGCAGCGGAATCCTTCCCTGGTGCAGGAGATGAACGCCCTCGGGTGGGACGTGTGCAACCACACCTGGAGCCATTCCTTCCTCACCCGGGTCCCCGATGAACAGATAGTGTCCGAGCTCAACGCCTGTCAGGCGGTCATCGGGTCCCTCACCGGCCAGCACTGGCCTCTCTTCCGGCCCCCTGGAGGATTTATCGACGACCGGGTGAGGGCAGTGGCTGCGGCGGCGGGATATACCCCGGTGATGTGGGACCTGGACAGCGGCGACTCCCGAGGGGTGGAGTATTCCGTGCCCGAGAGGGTCTCCTTCATGGTCAACGCCTCCCGAGACGGCAGCATCCTGCTCTTCCATTTCGGGGGCAAGCACACCTACGAGCTGGTGACCGGTGTGGTCCAGGGCTTGCGGCAGAGGGGGTTCTGCTTCGTCACGGTCACCGAGCTCTACGGGCTGAAGAACCTGGTGAGGGGAGGAGACTCCGGGCCCGGACAGGCCGCGCCGTCGCGGGAATTCATATTCGCCGAGGGGTGCACCAGCGAGGGCTTCGCGGAGAGGATACTGGTCTTCAACCCCCATTCGGAGGCGGTCAGGCTGAGGGCGGACCTCCATTCCGGCGGAGAGGTACGGTCGGTGGAATGCGAGGTGCCTCCCCTCCGGCGCATAACCATCGACGTGAACCGGGAGCTTCCAGGCCGCGGCGAGGTGGCCGCCGTGCTGTTGGCTGATGGGGAAGTGGTTGCCGAGAGGACGGTCCTTTTCAACCGGGGTGCGGGCCTCACCGGCGGTTTCACCGCGACCGGCATCTCCTGTCCCTCCCGCATCCATTACTTCCCCGAGGGGACGGCCCTGGAGGGTTTCGAGGAGTACCTGGCTCTCTTCAACCCCGGCCCCATGGACGCGAGGGCCGAGTTGGAACTCGTGGCGGACGGCGCGTCCAGGTCGGAGAGCGTGGAGGTCCCGGCGAGGCGAAGGGTCACCGTGGGTTTGAAAGGCCTGGCCCCTCAGCCGGAATATTCCCTTGTGGTGAGGTCGGACAACCCCCTGGCGGCCGAGAGGTCCCGCTATTTCACATTCCAGAATCTGGTAACAGGTGGAAGTGTTTCCGGGGGAGAAGCGCAGCCCCGGCCGGAATGGTTCTTCGCCGACGGGACCACCCGAGGAGGATTTCAAGCCTTCCTCAGCGTTTATAACCCGTGCACCGAGACCACCTGGGTGAGCGTTTCCCTGAAAGGCGGCGGGGAAGAGGCGGCAGAGGAGCGCTTTCTGCTCCCCGCAGGGGCCAGGAGAAGCCTCTCCCTGAATCCGCTGCTCCCTCCGGACACGGATTATACCCTGAGGGTGCGGAGCCTGCTCCCCATAATCGCGGAGCGCTCCTTTTATTTCCGCAAGGGAAACATCGTGGGGGGTTCCGGAACCCAGGGGACGCGGGAGCCCGCGGAGAGCTGGTATTTCGCGGAGGGGAGCACCGACGGCGGCTTCTCGGAGTCGCTCGTGCTCTGGAACCCCTGGAAGGTGGAGGAGGAGGCGGAGGTCAGGTTCTATACCGGTGACGGCATGGTGGAGAGGTCCTACCTCCTTCCCGAGGAGGGCAAGCTGGTCGTGGACGTCGCCGCCGAGGCGGGCCGGTGCCCGGAGTTGTCCGTAGAGGTGAGGTCCTCCCCCGGAGTGGTCGCCGAAAGGCTCCTCTATTTCGAGGCCGACCTCAGGCGGTGATCGACGGCTGTCGGGATTTGATCGGCGCCTCGTGGTCCTTGCCCTGATGGTCCTTGCCCTAATGGAAATGAAAGTCGTTTTCCGTCTCCCCTCCTTGCCGGGCGGAGGACTTGCCCGCCATGCTTGCGGCGGAGGCTTAAAAATTTCATGAATACCGGGACCTCGGCTCTTTTTTCGAAGAAGGGGATCGATCTCGGCAAGAGCTTTATGAGTAGAAAAAGATCGGGAGAAAACCCTTGCGGTTCGGATGAACAGCGAATAAATGCGATAAAAAGGATGCCGTATCGTTTCGGCGGGCATTTCGTGTTTGAAGAGAGTGGAACCCCACTCATACTGGCAAAACGAGCGAAGTCGGTATAACCAAAATGTAAAGAAAACGGGGATCTTTACATGTTCTATCCTGGGTAAACGGCATTATCCCGGGCTTGTGAAGCGAAGAGTCCGGGGGTACTGGAGCAGAGAAGGAAAGTTGCGACGCCTGCCGTTCCGTGGTGATATTATCTTGAAGTACGGGGCGTTTAGCTCAGCGGGAGAGCGCCTGCCTTACAAGCAGGAGGTCGTGGGTTCAAATCCCGCAACGCCCACCAGATAGAGGGCCTTGCAGGGGCATCGATGTCCCGGCGGGCTTTTCTTTTTTCTCTCCGAGGTTCGGGGTCCGATGCGAGGCTTATTGCCGGATTTCGTGAGGTACCGTCGTTTTGGGAAGACGGAAAGAGGGCAAAGCGGGAGGAAAAGAAATAAAAAGTTTACTCAAAGGTAGAAAATTATAATTCAAGTGTTGGGTAATTTAGATTAATTGGTTATGATAGATAAATAGATAAAAGGATAAAAAGAGCAAGAAGCCGAGATTAAAATTACTAAAAAGTAGAAAAATTCATTTCTGTCTTGCGCAACATATTTGCGCCCTCAGGCGAAAGGTGAGGGATGACCAAGACCAGTTGGCCCGAGATCCTGAAAAAGTCCGCGGAGCTCTTCAGCAGGAAGGGGTACGGCGCCACCACCCTGGAGGACATTGCCCGGGAGCTGGGGATAACCAAGCCCACGCTCTACCACTATATAGAGACCAAGAGCGATCTGCTCTACTGCATCTGCGACCAGGCCGTGAGCAGGCTGCTCGACAGGGCCAGGGAGATCCAGGCCTCGGATATGGAAGCGGAGGAGAAGCTGGGAGAGCTCATACGCCTGCACCTCTCCCTGTTCTCGGAATACGGGGACTTCGCCAGCGTCTTCTTCGCCGAGGAGAAGGAGCTCCCGGAGCGCCAGCGGGCGCGCATCCGCTCCCTGAGCCGGGAGTACGAAAGGATCCTTCGCGCCACGCTGCGGCAGGCGGTGGAGGAGGGAGTATTCCGGGAGATGGACGTGCCCATGACCGCGCGCATCATCTCGGGCATGTGCAACTGGCTCCCGGCTTGGTACAAGAGGAGCGGCCCCCTGTCCACGGACGAGATCGCCTCGATGTTCCTGGAGTTCGTGGTGCGCGCCTGCGAGAGGCGCCCCGAAGACGAGGCGGGAGGCAAAGACAAGCAAAGGACCAAGAGCGGAGGGAGGGAGCGGAGATGAGGACCGGAAGCGAGTACCTGCAGAGCATAAGGGAGATGAACCTCCCGCTGTACATCGACGGGGGGAAGGTGGACAACGCCCTGGACCACCCGGCGGTGAGGGCCGCTGCGGAGGCGGTGGCCTTCACCTTCGACCTAGTGAGCGACGAGAGGTACAGGGACATGATGACCAGGACATCGCACCTCACCGGCGAACCGGTACCCATATTCCAGCACGTGCCCCAGAGCGTCGACGACCTGGTGGCCAAGGTCAAGGTGACGCGCTTCTGTAACCGTCGGCTGGGGATATGCTCCTTCCGCTGCATCCAGAACGCCTACGCTCCCCTGCTCTATATCACCGCAAAGGTGGACGCGGAGAGGGGCACCTCCTACCATCGCCACGCGGTGAACTGGATACGGTACATGCAGGAGAACGATTTTTTGGCCTGCCCGGCCATAACCGACCCCAAAGGTCACCGCAAGATAAGGGCCTGCGATCAGCCGGACCCCGACATGTACCTCCGGGTAGTGAAGAAAGACAGTGAGGGGATAGTGCTCAGGGGCGCCAAGCTCCACCAGACGGGTGCGGCCATCTCCCACGAGAAACTGGTGCTGCCCTGCACCACGCACCGCCGGGGCTCGGAGGACTACGCCGTAGCCTGCGCCATACCGACCACCACCCCGGGTCTCATCCACATCTCCGTGCGCCATTCGCAGGACGACCGCCGGGTGGAGGGGGCGGAGATCGACCTGGGGAACTTCCGCTACGGAGTCCACGAGTGCGTGGTCATCTTCGACGACGTCTTCGTCCCCTGGGAGCGGGTGTTCCTCTGCGGGGAGGTGGATTACCTGGATGAGTTCGTGGGCCTATTCGGTTCCTCGCATCGTCCGACCACCGGGGGTTGTAAGGCGGGGTGGGCCGACGTCCTCATAGCCGCCACCCAGCTGGTGGCGCGGTATCACGGGTTGGAGGACGCTTCCCACGTCCGGGACAAGCTGTCGGACATGATGGCCATATCCGAGACCATGTATTCCTGTGGCGTCGCCGCGGCCATGCATGGCTACGAGCTGCCCAACGGGGGTTACGTGGCCGATCCGGTGCTGGCCAACAACACCAAGTACTACGCCTCGCGCGCGGTCTTCGACCTCATCCGCCTCGCCGAGGACATAACCGGCGGTATCCTCGCCTGCTGTCCGAGCGAGAAGGAACTGAGGAACCCGGAGATAGGTCATTACCTGGAGCGCTTCTTCAAGGGAGCGCATGACGTCCCGGCGGAGCACAGGATCCGTATGGTGCGGCTCATTGAGAACATCTCCTGGGGTCTGGGCTCCATCCTACATTCCGCCACCCACGGCGGTGGGTCAGGGCAGGCGTGCAAGATGGAGCTCTTCGAGTTCTCCAGGCACGCCCCTCACCGCGCGGAGGCCATGGAGTACGCCCAGCGCCTCTGCGGCGTCATGCAGTGAACAACGTGGCCCTCAAACCCTGTCAAGGGTCGGCCGTTCTCCTTTGGCTTAAGGGCAAGGAGGGCTCCGAGGCCCGGGCCAAGGCCTGAGAATCAGTACTTGCGGGTGGTGGGAACGGCGGTCCTTGACCCCCATGTTCAGGCTTTGATCCTTATGATAAGGAGACTGGGGAACACATCCCGTCTCCGCGAGGGCGGTTGCCCGGAGCGTCACACCCGAGGTTTTCGTGAAAGACCGGGCGCTCCCGACACGGCGCCTTCCTCCTTGCGGGCACAAGCAGTGCGGGTATCGCCGCCTTCAACGATCGTACGTGTCTCTGGTTTCTTACCTTATTATTTCTTATATTAAATCAATCAAAACGGCATCAAAATTAGCCGAAATACAATTCTATTTAAAGGGGAAAAACAATAAGCATCAGAAGATTGGTGGTGTATGGGCGGAGGGAGCAGTGTTTTCGATGAGCGGTCCGGCTTACGGTAAGTCAGACGTGGTGGATCAGGGGAGACACATCGTCGCCGTCTATGCGAAGGATGAGGATTACCTGGACGGGGCTCTCTTCTTCGCCGAGCAGGGGGTAAGGAGAAAAGAGAAGGTATTTTTGGTGACCGACACCTTCCCGTCCGAGGCCGTCGCGGACCATCTTAAGGGATCCGGGAGATTCGACGTCCGAAAGGCCGTCGACACGGGACAGATCCGGTTCCTGCATTTCAGGGAGGCTTATCTATATGAGGGGAGATTTGAACCCCAGCGTATCTTCGAGCTCATACGCTGGGCATCCGCGCAATCGCTGGAGGA
This sequence comes from Candidatus Solincola tengchongensis, assembly GCF_015711935.1. Classification (NCBI taxonomy): domain Bacteria; kingdom Bacillati; phylum Actinomycetota; class Candidatus Geothermincolia; order Candidatus Geothermincolales; family Candidatus Geothermincolaceae; genus Candidatus Solincola; species Candidatus Solincola tengchongensis. Next base: position 40,789 of record NZ_JACVJJ010000044.1, on the reverse strand, counting down.
AGGGTTTTCGGGGATCCGCGTCCTCTCGGAGATGAGCCATGCTCTCTGCGATGCGGTCGGTCCGGAAGGGCTGGTGGAGTACGAGGCCAGGGCGAACCTCCATATCCCCGGATGTGCCTGCACCGCCGTGTGCCTATACGATCGGAGGAGGTTCGAGCCCAGGTTGCTCCTGGACCTCTTCTCGATTCACCCTTACGTGGCCGTGGACAGGCATGTCTATGAGAACCGCTTCTTCCTCGCTCCGGAGGAATGCCTGGAGGGGAATCTGCACCAGGCGATACTCGACCGGTTGATCGGCAGTGTCATGTCCGTAAAGTTGCCGGAACGTCGATTGGAAAGGGAGTGGGATCTCACCCGCGAGCTCCTCGAATCCATACCTGCCTTTTGCGTGGCGCTCGACGGGGAAGGGAGGACCGTCTTCGCCAACCGGACCATGCTCGACAGGTTGGGATACACTCTCCAGGAGGTTGAGGGAAAGGGCTACTTGGAGACCTTCGTGCCGCCGGAGGAGCGCGCCTCCGTCGCGGAGGAGTTGAAGCTCCTGGCCGCGTCCGAAGGCCATAGAAAGGGCAGGAGTCGCGTAGTTTCCCGGGACGGCCGGGAGTTCCTCGTGGAATGGTATGGAAAGCGCGTGGTGGCGGAGGACGGCTCTCCGGGATTCCTTTTTTGCATCGGGTTGACTGTCTCCGAGAGCATGGGCATGCGGGAAGCCGTTCCGGAGAGGACCCTGCGGGGGAGCGATCGGACGTACAGAACTGTGTTCGAGACCACCGGTACGGCCATGTTCATAATCGGGAGGGATGGGACGCTCACCGACGTCAACCACACGGCGGAGAGGATGCTCGGCCGGACGCGAGAGGAGATGGTGAGGAGGTGCAGATACACGGATTTCCTCCACCCGGAGGATGCGAGGAAGGTCGCGGAGTCCCTCTCGCTCCTGTGGCGCGGCGAAGTAAACGGCCCGCTCCAATTGGAGATCAGGGCCGGGAGTGGAGCGAAGGGGTTCATACCCGCCCTCGCCACGATGAGCGTGTCGCCCGGCGGCGAGGTGGGCGTGGTTTCCCTAATGGACATATCGAAGGAGAAGGAGAGGGAACGGGTTCTGGAGGAGAAGGCAAAGCAGATGAGGGACTTGCTGGCCATCGCCTCTCACGAACTCCGTCATCCCCTGACCTTGGTGCAGGGATATGCAGCCTTTCTCCGCAAGAGCGGGGATTCGCTCGATGCGGAGAGCTACGATCGAGCCTTGCAGGGGATTCAGGAAGGCGCGGGTCGTCTGACGAGGCTTGTGGAAGGGCTCTTGGACGTCAACCTCATCGAGCGCGGGGTCTACCCGGCCCGGCGACGCCCCACGGACCTGCGCCTTGTGGTAGAGAAGGTGGCAGAGGAGTTCCGCGTGAAAGAGCGAAGGGAGATAGCGCTCGACCTAAGAGGCGAACTCGAGAGGGTATGCCTGGATCCGGAGATGATCTCCCAGCTCCTGGTCATCCTCCTGGAGAACGCGTGCAAGTTCTCGCCGTCCGACACGGCCGTCGAGGTGAGGGGAGAAGGGCGTGAGGGAAGGGTGCGGATTTCGGTCCTCGACCGGGGGATCGGCGTCCCATCCGAGGAACGGGAGAGGATCTTCGAGCTCTTTTACCAGGTCGAGAAGGTCATGCACCATTCCATACCGGGTCTCGGCATCGGGCTGTACATAGCGCGTAAGATAGTCGAAGCCCATGATGGAAGGATCTGGCATAGGGATCGCGAGGGCGGTGGTTCCGAGTTCACCTTTGAGTTCCCGGCTGAGCCGCCGGGATCGCGCGACCCTCGGGTCCCGTGAGGGGTTCGCAAGCTCGGCAACCCGTCGATGACCAAGAAAAACCGCCATACCGCCAAGGCATGAGGATGGAAGCAACACCCTGCCGACATGGCAAGCCCGTTAAAATCGAAGTTGATTTATCGGCCGGCGGGGTATATAGTTTAGCTGCATTGGTTTTTGAGGTGTTACGTGGATACGTCCCGAGGAGACCGGCTCCTCGGGACTTTTTTAGAGCGAAGGAGGTGAAAAGGTGAAGATATACGTGGGGAACCTGAGTTACTCGACGGATTCCGAGGAACTCCAGAGGGCCTTCGAGAGGTTCGGGAAAGTGGATTCCGCGGAGGTGGTCATGGACCGCCATACCAACCGCTCGCGCGGATTTGGGTTCGTGGAGATGCCCGACGACAGCGAGGCCCGTGCGGCCATATCCGGCCTCAACGGCAAGGATATGGACGGCAGAACCTTAAAGGTCAACCAGGCCAAGCCCAGGAGCGTGGAGAGCAGGAGCGCCTACCGCTTCTAAGACCACGTCTTCTCAGAGTGCGGCGCGGCTTTTCAGCTTTGACCGGACTCGAAAGGAGCGGGGGTGAAACCCCGCTCCTCTTACTCCCTGAATCTCACCGTCCATCCCCAGCGAGAATCCCCCTTCCGTGCACACCGGCTTGATCTGACCCGTTCACCTTGCGTTTCTCGCAGCCTGACGTCTTCACCTTCCTCGCCCCAGGGCCGATGTGATGCCGAAGACAGGGATGACCGGCATAAGAAAGCCAAACACTTCTGGAAGTACGGAGTCTTGTGAGCTTCGCGGTTTATCTTCTCTGCCGGCCACTGGCCCCTGCGCGCTCCCCTGCTACGGCCAATGCAGGCCCTGCTGCGGGATGCCGGGTTCAACCCGTCCACGGGTGAAAGGGGTGCGGAATAGGGCCTTGGATATCAATTTGCGGGCTGTGGTTCCCCTTTCCTTGCCCGCCGCATACCCTTAGGCGGAAGAATGGGAGGGTTCCGGGCGCGGAGAAAGGGATATGGTGGGGCGAATGCTCCCTCTGAACACCTCCTCCTGCGTACTTGGTTCTAGGAAGGCTGCCTGGTTCAGCGTCGGCCCGTCGAGGGAGCGGGTGCCGCTCCGCCTCGAAGGTCAAGGCGGGTAAAGTTGACCGGCCTAAAAACGTGGACATATCATGTTTTTGCGTGTCAATAGGAGCATGGAGGTCGAGAGATGGAGATGAAGCCGGAGGAAAAGGCCGAACTGCTCATGGAGCTGGCGGAGGCGCCGCTGACCCGCCTGGAGGCGGAACTGGCCTTCCGACACCTCTACCGACACCTGGAGGGGGACCTGAAGCGGAGCGGCGGGGAGTTGAGCGTGCTGGACGTGGGGAGCGGCCTGGGCGAGGTGGCCCTGCGATTTGCCGCCCTGGGCCACCGGGTGACCATGCTGGAACCTCAGGCCTGCCTCCTCAAGACCGCGGAAGAGAGGGCAAGGGAGCAGTTGCCGGACCGCGCTTCTTACCTCCGCTTTCTCAACGAGCGCATCGAGAACCTCGAGGAGTGCATAGCCGAGGATTTCGACCTCATCATCTGCCACGAGACCATAGAGTACGTGGATGATCCCCTGCGCGCCCTGAACGTCATCACCAAGGTGCTGCGCCCCAGGGGGAAGCTCTCCTTGGTCTTCCTCAACCGGTACGGGTTCATCATGGAGAAGGTGATCATGGAGGGGAACGTCCGTCTGGCCATGGAAGCCTTTGATATGGAAGAATTTCCCACTCCACTGCACCGCGGGCGCGGGCACCTTTACTCGGATGCCGAGATCCTGGCCCTTCTGGACCCCCTGGGCTACAACCTGGAAGGCCAGTATGGCCTCCTGGTCTTCTCCGAATTCGTGGACTGCTCCCTGTTCGAGGAGGGACAGTGCTACAAGGGGCTTATAGAGCTGGAGTTGAGAGCCGGACAGGAGCCCCATCTCAAGGGGGTCGGCAAATACGTGCAGTTGATATGCTCGAAGGCCTGAGCCGGTCCCCATGCGCGACGGCCTCAATCGGCCCTTTCCCTCAAGGGCGCCTGTGAGGGGAAGCGGCGCAGGGAGGCGGTGTAACCGTGTAGGCCCTTCTTCACCGCCGCGTAGGTGAGCAGCTGCTGGTAGAGGCTCTGGTCGGCAAGGTCCCGCCAGCGCAGCTGCCGACGCGTGCGGGTGAGGAAGAGCATGGGTATCCAGGTTCCCGTGTTTATGTAATATTTTCCCTTCCTCCCCTCCAGGACCGGCTGCATCTCGTTGGAGTAATAGCGGTGGTCATGCCCGAAGACGACCACGTCGATGCCCTGGTCGGAGAGGAGCAGGTCGCGGGCGGCCACGGAGAGGGCGTCTTCCCGCGTGGCCAGGGGGTCGAGGTGCAGGTCCTCGGATTCCCTCTCCTCCTCCACGGCCTCCTCGGCGGGGAGGCGGTGGCTGAGCATCTCCGCCTCCTGCAGGCCCTGGACCTCCACGCGTGCCCTTCCGGTCATGAAGCCCAGGGCCCTTTTAAGTGAGTAGCCCCAGGTGTCCAGCCTCCCTTCGCGGCGTTTTCTCTGCAACTCGCGGCTCTCCCGGAAGGGAGGGAAACCCACTTTGGCCATGAAGCGCGCCAGCTTGAAGCCGTAGGCCGCCTTAAACCACCAGCTCTCGTCCTGGATGCCCAGAAAGACCATGTTGGGTATGGGTCTCACGTTGTTGATGAAGGGGTTCCGTTCGCTCATCATGCCGTTGGCGAAGTACTCGAGGAAACAGTTGCTCCAGCTCCTTTCCAGCCGGAGTTCCCCGCTCTTCGGGTCGCGCAGAAAGGGATGGGTGAAGTTCTCGAAGGCGCTGTCGGCGTAATACTGGTTCCCGTGCTCCACGTACAGCCCGCCGTCCCGGTAAAACCCCGTGTAGGCGAAGTGGAAGTGTTCGGAATCCGGGAGGCCCAACTCCTCCAGGAGGCGCTCCCGGACGCGGGGCCAGAAAAGGTCCACATCGTGGTTCCCGGGGACCAGGACCAGGCGATGCCCGCTCTCCATGAAGCGGCGCAGGGCGGCGAAGCAGTCCCTGTGCGCTTCCATGATGCGTTCCAGCTTCGCCAGGGATTCCTCCTCCGTGCACCCCAGGCGGGAAAAGGGCTTGGCGGAGCTCCTGTCCAGGTTGACGGCTACGAAATCCAGGAAATCGCCGTCGATTATCAGCTCGGAGTGGCGTCGCTCGCCGATGGTCTCCACGAAGGAGCGGAAGGTGGCGTCCTGGTTGAACTCGTCCAGGTGGTCGCCTGCTCCGAGGTGGAGGTCGCTGATCACGAACCTGGTCCTGGCCATCATGAGACCGCCTTTCGCACTCGAGCAATCTTGCGCACTCGAGCAATAATTGAGTATAGCACTCGTCCGGCGGAACGGGTTCCGGCGCTTGCACCGGGAGCAGAGGTCCATTATCCGGTTTTCGGGTGAGGTGTGCCCGGGTGCTCGAGGGACAGGGATCCCCTTCGCCTGGAGGCCTCAGTCGGGAAGCCGCTCGTAGATGGCTGCGAAGTCCCGCTCCCGCTTGCGAAACACATCCAGCACCCGGGGGTCGAAGTGATCCGGCATGCTCCTGCCGTCACCCTGGAGGATGATCTCCACCGCCTTCTGATGGGAAAGCCCCGGCTTGTAGGACCTCCGGCTGCGCAGGGCGTCATAGACGTCGGCGAGGGCCACGATGCGGCCGGTAAGGGGGATCTCCTCCTCCCTTAGGCCGCGGGGATAGCCGGAACCGTCCCACTTCTCGTGATGGCTGAGGGCTATCTCCGCGGCCACGGCCAGCCGGGGGTGGTTCCCCAGGATGTGGGCCCCCGCCTCGCAGTGCTTTCTGATCTCCTCCCATTCCTCCGCCGTGAGCGGGCCCTTCTTGCGCAGGATGTCGGGATGCACGTGTATCTTCCCCACGTCGTGCATTTGGGCGGAGTACCCGATGGTCTCCACCTCGCGAGAGAGAAGGCCGATCTCCTCGGCTATCAGGGCCGATTAGTGGTTGACCCTCTTGATATGCTCGCCGGTGAGCTCGTCGCTCACCTCGGCGGCCCTGGCCAGCGCCTCTATGGTGTAGAGGAACGCGTCCTCGGTTTCCTTCGCGTACCTGGCGAGTGACCGGAAAAAGGACACGGCGAGGAAGAAGGTCTTCAGGGCTTCCCGGTCGAAGTCGGTGACTTCCCCCGGATAGTCGACGGCCAGGACCAGGAGGGAGCCGTCGCTCACCCAGGCCGATGGCGAAAGCCTCCCCGGGTGAAGCCAGGCCGCCCGCGATTCCCCCTCCGTGATACCGGGCATGGGAGATGCCGCCTTTTCCCTCGACCCTACGGGAGGCATCTCCGCGGGGGGTATGGAGTACGGCTCCCCTTCGGCAAAAGCCCCTTTATCCCTGACCAGTATGCCTTCGGCACCCGTGCCTTCCCGTATCTGGCCGATGAACAGCGCTTTGGGATTTTTTCTTATCTGCTCGGATGAGATGAAGGAAAAAGCCAGCTCCGTTCCCACGTCCCTGGACAGGAATTGCTGTTCGTCAGCCATCCTGAGAAGGCTGGTGCTGAGATGGGTCACCGAGGCCATGGCCTGGTAGGCGTCTTCCAGCCGGTCGCGGAGGAACTTGAGGCGCAGCAGCGACCTGGTTCGCGCCAGGAGCTCCTGGCGGTCCACAGGCTTGGAGAGGAAATCGTCCGCGCCCGCGTCTATGGCCCTCACGCGGTCGGAGACGGCATCCAGTGCGGTGACCATGACCACGGGGATGAAGGCCGTGGAGGTGCCCTCCTTGAGGCGCCTGCACACCTCCACGCCGTCGAGCCCTGGCATGAGGATGTCCAGAAGGACCAGGTCGACCTTCCGGGGACCCATCGTGGCCAGTGCCTCCTCGCCGTTCCGTGCCGTGATCACCAGGTAACCTTCCGGTTCCAGGAGAGCCTTCAACAGGTCGAGGTTCACGGGCTCGTCGTCCACAACCAATATCACCGCTTGTGATTCGCCTGAGCTCATGGGATCCTCCCGCGCCCATTCAAGGTCGGTCTTCATGCCCCCCGGATCGCTCCTGGCCGGAGCTTCTCTCCTCGGCTTCCGCCGCCGGTCTTGCCGGTATGGTGAAGGAGAAGGTGGTCCCCCTTCCCGGTTCGCTGCTCAGCCAGATGCGGCCTCCATGCAACTCGACGAGCTGCTTGCACAGCGCCAGCCCCAGCCCCGTGCCCCCCACGGCATGGACGGACTCCCCCACCTGGGAGAACTCGAGGAAGAGCTTTCCCTGATCCTCCGGCTTGATGCCGATCCCCGTATCGCTCACTTCCACCAGGAGATCGCCGTCGGCGCTCGCAGCACGCAGGAGGACGCTGCCGCCCGAGGGAGTGAACTTGAGGGCGTTGGATAAAAGGTTCAGTATTGTCTGTCGCAGACGGCGCGAATCGGCGGTGATACGTGCCGGTGGGTCCTCCGCCCTCATGGACAACTCGATCCCTCGGTCCTCCGCCTCCTTTCGCATGAGGTCCAGAGTGGAGGCCAGAGGGTTTCCGTGTCGATGTCCTCGAGTTGAAGGGCAAGGTGGCCCGCCTGGGCTTTCGTGTAGCCGAGGATGTCGTTGATGAGCGAGAGGAGGTGTTTCCCGCTTATATGGATGTTTTCCAGATATTTCCTCTGGTTTTCGTTGACCTCCCCGTAGGTGCCGGAGATCAATAATTCGGAGAAGCCGATCACTGCGTTGAGGGGCGTCTTCAACTCATGCGTCACGGAGGCCATGAAGCGGTTTTTCAGGCGGTTCAGTTCCTCCAGCTGTCTTTTCTCCTCCTCCAGCCGGATGAGCGCTTTCTCCTCCGTGACGTCCCTGATGACGTAGACAGTGCCCGCCACACCCTCCTCTTCCGTGCGGTAGGGAGTCTCCCGGGCGCGATAGGAACGGCCTTTACGGTCCTCGAGCTCGAAGGATTCGAGCCGGCCCTGCAATATCCGGTCCAAGTACCGGTCGTCCACCTCCCACCCCCGGCGGAGAACGTCCGCGATTCCCATACCGACAACGTCCTCCGGCCTGACGCCGAGGAAATCCACCAGGGCGCGGTTGGCCCGGCGAACGAGGCCGCCGGAACCCACCTGGATCACCATGTCGCGCATGGAGTCCACCGTGGCCTGCCAGTCCTGCCACGCGGAGCGGATGCTCTCGAAGAGTTGCAAGTTGTCCAGCGTGAGCCCTAACTGGAAGCCGATTATGGACAGGCATTCCTTGTGCCGGTTGCGCCAGGCGCGGCTATCGGTGAACCCCATGATCAGGACGCCTACCGGGCGGCGGTTGCTCTTCAGGGTCAGGAGCAGGAAATCCCCCTCCCCTCCTTTTCCGGTCACGTCCAGGAAGCGGCACCAGTCGAGGGCCCCGGGTTGCAATCGGAGGAGCAGGTCCCTCTCCAGATTATCCACTATGGAGAGCATCCCCCCGAAGACCTCACGGAGGATCGACTGACCCTGGGGAGACATGAGCGCGTTGAGCGCATGCTCGTCCAGGCCCCGGTGATGGACCAGTTTCCACGGGCCTTCGCCCTCGGAGGGCGAGAGCATCGCCAGATGGCGGGAGTCGAAAGCGAGGCCCAGTTCGCGTATCGCGGAAGGGAGGACCTGCGCGTCATCGAGGGTGCGGTCGAGAGCGCGTATCACGGAGTTGAGGCGGGAGATGGACTCGCGTGAGGCGGCGATCTCGGCTCTCATCCGCTGGTGTTCCTCGGCGAGGGCGAGGATTGCGCTTAAGGTCGAGGGATCGGGCCGGGTCAGAGGGACGATGACCGTGCCGTGAAGTCCCGGGGGGATGCTCCCCGGGGGTGCCGTATTTTAACATTGCGTGAACCGGGTGTCTTTCGAGACGCTCAAGCTGTCGTGGCGCGGGGAAACGCCTCCGAGGACCGCTTCGCTCGCCAGGGGCCGGCCGTGGCGACCGGGCCGTGACCCTCGAACACTTATAATGTGGGTGGCGTTAAAAGACGGGTGGAGCCTGGTGCATGGCCATGATCTTGGGCGAGGGAGGGGAATGGGAGCTATGGTTTGCGCGGTGAGCGACATCTGTGGTCTTATGGATGAACTCGCACCTCCCGAGCTGGCCGAGGAGTGGGATCGCGTGGGGCTGCAGTGCGGTTCGCCGGAGAGACGGGTGAGCGCGGTGCTGGTGGCCCTGGAGGTCAACGAAGAGGTGGCCAGAGAGGCGCTGGAGAGGGGAGCCGGCATGATAGTCTGTCATCACCCCCTTATCTTCGAGCCGTTGCCCCACTTGCGGGAGGACGGGTTCCCGGGCGCCCTGGTGTGTTCCGTGGTGAGGCGGGGTATCGCGGTTTTCGCCGCTCATACCAACCTGGACGCGGCGCCTTGGGGGGTGAACGCGGCCCTGGCGGAGTCCCTTGGGCTGCGGGAGCACTTGCCTCTGAGGGAGATGGCCACCAGGCCGGCATGCAAGCTGGTGACCTTCCTCCCCCCCGAACACCTGGAAGCGGTGAGCCGGGCCCTCTTCCAGGCCGGCGCCGGGGTGATCGGGGAGTACACGGGGTGTTCCTTTCGCTCCGAGGGGACGGGGACCTTCTACGCAGGCTTGGGGACCACCCCGGCCTACGGGGAGAAGGGGAAGATGAACGAGGTGCGTGAGGTCCGCCTGGAGGTCCAGGTGGAGGAGAGGCTGTTGGGGAAGGCTCTGCGGGCGCTCATCGACTCTCACCCCTACGAAGAGCCGGCGGTGGACGTCTATTCCATAAGGGTTCCCACCAAAGGCGGCCTGGGTCGGGTCGGCACGCTGGAAGGACCTCTGCGCCTCGAGGAGCTGGCGGACCTGTGCCGTGAGCGCCTGCAGAACCCGGCCGTCCGCTTCGCCGGCTCACCCGACCGGGAGGTGAGGCGGGTGGCGGTATGCGGCGGGCGGGGGGCGCACCTGGCCGCGGATGCCCTGCGGGCAGGGGCGGACGTTCTGGTCACCGGGGACGTGAGCCACCACCAGGCGGTGGCGGCCCTGAACATGGGCTTGGCGGTGGTGGATGCCGGACATTATCATACCGAGAGGACCTCGGTGCCTTTCCTGGCCCGCCTCCTCGGGGAGAGGGCGGAGAGGAAGGGGCTGGAGGTCGAGATCCTCGCTTCCCGCGTGGATACCTGTCCCTGGAAGGTCGGAGGTGCGAGTTGAGCGAGCTGGAGTCCCTATACCAGGTTCAACAGCTGGATACCAGGATATTCGAGCTCCGGGGGAGGCTGGAGGACAATCCTCTCAAGGAGGAGCTGGAGCGCCTGCGCGGGGAAGAGGCGGAATGCGCGGAGGAGCTTTCCAGGGTCGAGGAAGCCCTGGAAAAGTCTTCCAGAAAACAGGCCGCCCTTGAAGACGAGATACGGAGCCTGGACCAGAAGCTGTCCCGGGAGGAGGGGAAGCTTTACGGGGGCCAGGTCACCAACCCCAAGGAGCTCAGGGGCCTGCAGGCCGAGGTGCGATCGCTGAAGAGGAAGAAGGACGAGCTGGAGACGGAGCTCCTCGAGGAGATGGAGGGGCAGGACGGGGTGAGGGCCAGGCTGGAGGAGTTGAGGTCGAAGGACCGGGAGCTCCTGGCCCTCATCGAGGAGAAGAGCGCGCTGCTGGAAAGGGAGACGGGGGAGACGGCCTCCGAACTCGCAGAACTGGAAAGGGAGCGAGAGAAGTGGTCTTCCGGGGTGGGCGAGGAGCTCATGCGCCTCTACGAGAAGCTCCTCGCCGCCAAGCAGAACCTGGCCGTGGTGAAGGTCATCGAGGGCGTGTGCCAGGGTTGCAGGGTGGAGCTGCCGGGAAAGGAATACGACAGGTTCCTGAGGACGGAGGGCGTCTTCCGCTGCTCCAACTGCGGGCGCATACTCGTGCGGTGACCCCGGAGGCCCCGAGGGGGCGGATTCTTTGGAGAGGAGAAAGAGCAGGAAGAGCGTGGTAGAACCGGCATTCCAGGGAGCCAGGCGCTTCGAGGAGCTCCACGTCTTCATAGACGGGGCCGCCAGGGGCAATCCCGGGCCGGCGGCCATCGGTGTGGTGGTCCTGACCCGCCAGGGACGCCGGGTGGCCGCTTTCGGGGAGGCCATCGGCGAGGCCACCAACAACTTCGCCGAGTACACCGCCCTGGTGCATGCCCTGCGACTGCTATCCGTTTACGAGGTGGACCGGCTGCGCATCTATGCCGACAGCGAGCTCGTGGTGCGGCAGATACAGGGCCTGTACCGGGTGAAGGAGAGGTCCCTGCGCAGCCTGCATTCCCAGGTCATGTCCATGCTCGGCCGTTATCGTGACTGGAGCATCCAGCATATCCCACGCGAGGAGAACCGCGAGGCGGACCGCCTGGCCAACCAGGCACTGGACGGAGCCGCGGACATCTCTTCCGCGTCGGTCGGGCACGACCTGGGCCTGGAGGAGCAGCCCCCTCTCTTCCCCGAGGAGGAGGAAGGAGGAGGGGGGTAGTTGTTCGTCCTCGCCCATGCCGGCTTCGCCTTCGCTCCAGCCGCCGCCGTCTCCTCCTGGTGGAAGGATAACCGCGGTTTCCGTGACGGGGTGCCCGACATGAGGTGGCTGTTGGCGGGCACGGTCCTCCCGGACGTGGTGGACAAGGCGGTGGGGGAGGTGCTCTTCCGCTCCTATTTCCGGAACGGCCGTATCTTTTTCCATACCTACCTCTTCACCCTAATCTTCTTCCTGGCCGGAATCCTCGGATGGGCCAGGAAGAGGGACGCCAGCCTGCTCCTGCTCTCCTGCGGCATGGCTTCTCATCTGCTCCTGGACCGCATCTGGATAGAGCCCACCACCGCCCTGTGGCCGTCCCTGGGGCCCTTCCAGCGCCATCCTTCGGATCTGACCTTTCTCCAACAGGTCATGGAGTATCTGCGGGATCCCTTCTTCTGGGTCACGGAGGCGGCGGGAACCGGGGTGCTGGTGGCTTCCCTCCGCCGGCTGGGGGTGGATTCCCGGGCGGGATTGAAGGGATTTCTGCGCCACGGGACGCTGCCCGCGCTGCAATCCGGGGAAGCCACGGCGGGCGAGACCCGCTGAGCGGGCTCTTGGCACGCCGGGTGGGATGGGGCGACGGTTGGCCCGCCGGTTGTGGCGAAAACCCCGCTCCCGCGATCGCGTCGCCTTGCTGCCCCCGTGTGTCACGGCTAAAATAAGTGCGTCATGGGAACGGCTTATCTCTTGAGGCATGGAGAGACGGAATATCATGCGCAGCATCGCTTGCTGGGCCGTCTGGACATCGGGCTCAACGAGAGGGGAAGGGAACAGGCCCGGCGGGTGGTCGAGTTCTTCCGGGGCCTCAAGTTGGACGCCGTGTATTCCAGCCCCCTGAGACGCTGCCTGGAGACGGCGGCTCCGGTTGCCGAGGATCACGGGCTGTCCATCCAGGTACTGGAAGGGCTCATGGAGGTGGACATGGGCGAGTGGGACGGGCGTACCTTCGACGAGCTCTTCCGCGAGGAGGGGGAGATGGTGGGGAAGTGGATGCGCAATCCTTCCTCGGTGGCCATCCCCGGAGGGGAGGACTTCGGGACGGTACGCGATCGGGTGATGTCCGCGGTTCGGGAGATAACCAGTCGCCATCCCGGTGACCAGCGAGTGCTCGTAGTGACTCACGGTGGACCCATACGGGGCATCCTCTGCGAGGCGCTGGGCATGGAGCTGGACGGGATGTTCCGTATCCAGATCGACCTTGCCTCCATCTCCGCCGTCAAGTACTTCGACGGCGGGATCCCCGAGACGGCCATGGTGACCCTGGTCAACGAGACATATCACCTGCGGTAAGGATTTCCTCCGCGAAGCGCCTGAAGGGACGCCCGGGGAGAGGGCGGAGGGCGCGGCCGCGGGAGCCGGGGTCATGAAGGGCACGTGCATATCGCACGGTCGATCTTCCGATCCTGAGGCGCCGAAAAGGAAGGGGACGAGGCTTTCTTGCCGGGAAACGCAGCCCGGAGGATACGGGAACGGAAGAGGGATGAAAAGAGATACCGAATACCTGCTCTTCGACCTTGACGGAACGCTGGTGGACACCATCCGGCTCATCCTGCGCGCCTTCCGGGAGACCTTCCGGGCCCTGGGACTTCCTCCCCGTGACGACCGGGAGATGCTCATGGAGGTGGGAAAGCCGCTCTACCGGCAGGCCCTGGACATAGACCCCGGGAGAGCGGATGAGATATTCCGGGTCTACCAGGAGATGTACGACAAGTATTATAAGGAACTGGTAAAAGAATACCCAGGTGTCCGAGAGGCGCTGGCCGGGTTGAAGGAGCGAGGCTACCGGCTGGCGGTGGTGACCTCCAAGCGATTCTCCAATGCGAGCCTGGACCTGGAGAGGTTCGGGCTCATACCCTACCTGGACGTCCTGGTGACGGCGGAGGACACCGAGAACCACAAGCCGGATCCCGAGCCGGTCTTCAAGGCCCTGGAGAAACTGGGGGGTAGCGCGGAGAAGGCCGTCTTCATCGGGGACAGCCCTTACGATATCCGGAGCGCCCATGCCGCCGGGGTCCGGGGAGGAGCCGCGGCTTGGGGGCCCTTTCCCCGTGAGGTGCTGGAGGCGGAGAGGCCGGACTACTGGATACCGGATCCGCCCTCCCTCCTGCGCATCTTCCAATGACCGGCCGGGATGAAGCTTTCGCCGTTGATATGTGTGATGAGGTGACGGGGAGACGCAAGGATGCGCGACGGAGAGGAACTGCGAAGGATTCTGCGGCGCATAGACGGCAGGGGCTACAAGGCCTACAAGGACATCGAGGGGCAGTACGACTTCCGGAGCTACGTGCTGTGGATCGAGCACGTGCAGGGCGACCCCTTCGCCGCTCCCAGCAACGTCATCGTCAGGGTACCCCAGGAGAAGGCGCGTTTCCCCCGTGACACCTTCTCCGGCCGCAGCCGGGAAGTGGGGCTGCGGGATTTCCTCACCCGGAGGTTCCATGACCTTGCCGAGCAGGTCAGGGAGGGGAAGAGGGGAAGCGGCAAGAGCGGGCTCATCGCCATCGACCGACCCCACCAGGAGATACTGGAGAGGACCTCGGTTCTCGTGGACGAGAGGTGGGTGGAGGCCCGCATAGCCGTTGGCCTTCCGGCCTACGGGCGCAGCATCGCCGGGAGGGAGGCGGAGGAGATGTTCTTCCGGGAGCTCCCTCATATCGTGGCCGGGTCGCTCTTCTTCGAGAGGCTCGACCGGGGGGCCTTGTACGAGCACGTGGAGACCAACGAGGACGCCGATTATCTGAGGGGAAAGCTCCGGGAACTGGGCCTGGCGGCCTTCATCGCCGACGGAGCCGTCCTTCCGCGCAGGAGCGGGGTGGATCCCCGCCCTCTGACCACGGGGAAGGTCATACCCTTCCAGTCGCCTCCCTCCCTGCGGGTCGAGGTGGAGCTTCCCAACCGCGGCAAAGTGTCCGGCATGGGCATACCGGTCGGGATCACCCTCATCGTGGGCGGCGGTTATCATGGAAAATCCACCGTGTTGAACGCCCTGGAGCTGGGGGTGTACAACCACATCCCCGGGGACGGCAGGGAGCTGGTGGTGGCCGATCCGGGGGCGGTGAAGATCAGGGCGGAAGACGGGAGGCGCATCGAGAAGGTGGACATATCCAACTTCATCCGCGGCCTTCCCTTCGGCCAGGACACCACGGCGTTCTGCACGGACAACGCCAGCGGGAGCACCTCCCAGGCGGCGAACATCATCGAGGCCCTGGAGGTGGGGGCCACGCTGTTGCTTATCGACGAGGACACCTCGGCCACCAACTTCATGATCCGGGACGAGCGCATGCAGAAGCTGGTACCCAAGGAGTTCGAGCCCATAACCCCCTTCATCGACAAAGCGGGGCAGCTCTTCCGGGATTACGGCGTCTCCGTCATCCTGGTCATAGGGGGATCCGGGGACTACTTCGACGTCGCGCACCACGTGGTGTGCATGGTCAATTACGAGCCCCGCGACGTCACGGAGCAGGCCCGGGCCATCGCTGCCGAGCACGTGGCCCGCAGGGCGGCCGAGGGCGGCGAGTCCTTCGGCGAGCTGAGGCACCGCGTTCCCCTGGCCCGGAGCGTCGACCCCCAGAGAAGGGGCAAGGTCAAGATACGCGCCCACGGCACGCGGGCCATCGAGTTCGGGAGCGAGAACATCGACCTCTCCAGCGTGGAACAGCTGGTGGACGAGAGCCAGACGCGGGCCATCGGGCACGCCCTGTACTACGCCACCCGTTACATGGACGGCAGGGCCACGGTGAGGGAGGTGGTGGACAGGGTCATGGAGGACGTGAACCGGCAGGGGCTGGATGTCATAGGTCCACCCAACCGGGGTGACCTCGCCGCTTTCCGCGGTTTCGAACTGGCGGCGGCCATGAACCGGCTGCGCTCCTTCACCGTGAAGGCCTGAGATCCCTCCCGGCACATGGGGTGCGCGTTGACACCCCTTGCGGGGCATGTTAACTTGATAGTCGTCCGCGCGCCGTTTATCCCATAGTTTCTCGCATGTCTTCCCTTCACCCAAGGTCTTCCGGCGCTCGAATAACTTCGAGGCGACATCTTTAGGGTGAGGGCCTTCCGTGGAGTTGTCCGTTTACCCCTCCCAGGACGCGCGCCATCAAGGGAAGGCCCCTCACCCGCCGAATCGACGACGGTTCCCGCTGGCCGCCCGTGGAGTCGTCCATCCCAAGGGGAAAGGCCTTCACCCAGGGGAGGACATTCCAGTCCGCTAGGGGAGAGAATAAGAACGGGAGAGATGGCGGGGGCCGATGCCGGTATAGGGGACAGGCGGGGAGATACGAAAAGGGACCGGGGATGGAAAGCGGAAAGGAGGATGCCATGCCCTATTTTCAGGATATCCGGGTGTTCTACGATCTGCTGACCGGGGTTTTCGACGCCTTGATGGAGGACCCTCAGATCCGCCAGAGGGCCCTGGATTCAAAGCTCCTGGTGAGGTTCGTCTATCGGAACCCGGAGGGGGAGTTCTGGGTGGACTGCCGCGGGGACGAGGTGAAGGTCTATCCCGGAGGCCCGGGAGAGGAGATGAATCCCGATGCGGTGATGTCCATGGAGCTAGACACAGCCCACCGCTTCTGGTGCGGGCAGCTCAACCTGCTGGGAGCCCTTTCCAGCGGGGAGATCGAGGCCCAGGGTTCCATGCCCCGCCTCCTCAAGATGCTCCCGGTCATCAAGCCGGCATACGACATATACAAGGGCCTGCTTCGGGAAAAGGGCCTCGAGGACCTCATCGTGGAGGAGGAAGAGGAGGACTGAGGCGGGGCCGTCCGCCTCGCTCTTCCCCGCCCTTATGTCCCTCCCTCTATGCGTCCCCGGCATGGGGCGTACTCCGGGTCGCCGGGTTCGCGGGGGGCGACGGGAATCCGTGAAGGGCGGACGGGCCCTGTCTTCTGGATGCGCTCGAACCAAAGCACCGCGGGAGGTGAGCCGGTTTGCCCACCGTTCCCTGGGCGGGATGGCTGGACAGGGTGGAGCGGGAGGCTTCCCGCGATAGGCAGGCGGCGCTACTGCGAAATCAGGTCCGGGACCGAGTGCTCTCTCAGGCCGGCTTGAGTCCCCGAGCGGTGGTCGTGGACCTGGGATGTGGGCTGGGGCTCCTTTCCCAGGAGGCCGCTCGCCTTGTTGGGCCGGAAGGCAGGGTTTACGCCGTGGATTCGGACCTGGAAGCTCTGAAAGGGCTCGGCAAAAAGGTCGGAGAGACCGGCCTGCTCAATGTCATCCCGGTGCGTGCGGATCTTTCGGACCTTCCGCTGCCGGGGGGAGAGGCGGATGCGGTTGTGGCCAGGTCAGTCCTCTCCTACCTGGAAGAACGCAAGAAAGCCCTCCAGGAGTGCTTTCGCGTCCTCCGGCCCGGAGGAAGGCTTTCCATATGCGAGCCCCTGCTGGCCGAGGAAGAGCTTTTGGTTAACTGGGACCTCGAACTTCCCCTTTGGGAGAAGGCGATGGCCATACTTAGGGCCAGCCACCCGGCCTATTCCTTCCGGCGCCCGGATCTTGTCCGGGAGGTCCGGGAGGTGGGGTTTGAGGAGGTGGATTACTTCGTCTGGTACGCGGATGTGACACGACCCTTCCTTGATTTGCAGGAGGTTAAGGAAGAGCTGGAGAGCGCTTTACCGGGCAGGCTCTCCATCCTCGGAAAACTACGGGCCGGAGGGATGAGCGAAGAGGAGATAGATCGGCTTGCGCTGCGGTGGGCCGAGGAGTCGCGGCGCTTCTCCTATCGCGACATTCTCCCCTGCTGCTTCGTATGGGGCCGGAAAGCCGCGGACGATGGAGGGGAGGCTGGAAAATCCCGATGGCGAGAAGGATGCCCGGGATCGGAGTGATCTCCCGTAGGCACCTTGAGCGAAGGGGCGGAGAAAACATTGGGAACAAGTCCTGTTTTCCGGCTTTGCGGGGCGGTGTGATATTAGGCTTTTAACGGTTCGACCGTCTCGAGAGGGCGTGAGACAGGGCGGCTCGACGCATGGGCAAGAGGGACCGGATGATGAAGGCGGTGGCAAAAAGACAAGCGAGGAGGAACGAGGATGAGAGGTTTCTGCGGGAAATATCTTCTGGTTGACCTGACTAGCGGGAGGATGGAGGAAAGGAGCATCGAAGAGGGTGTCTTTCGTAAATACGTGGGAGGCACGGGGCTGGGCGCCTACCTTATGCTCAAGGAATTCGACCCCCTGGCCGACCCTCTGTCCCCCGGTGCTCCCCTCATGTTCCTCGACGGCCCCCTGACGGGCACCAATTTTCCGGGAAGCGGCCGCTCCTCCGTTGTGGCCCTCTCCCCTCTTACCGGGCTCTGGGGGGAGTGCAACGTGGGCGGCGCCTTCGGGGCGGCCATGAAGCTGGCCGGCCTGGACGGCGTGGTTGTCATCGGAAAGGCGGAGAAACCAGTTTATCTCTGGATAGACGGGGGGAAGGCGGAGATCCGCGACGCCTCCCATCTCTGGGGTCTGGACACCTACGCGACCCACAAGAGATTGGAAGAGGAGACCAGGGGAGACGGAGGACTGGTGCGCACCATGCAGATAGGGCCGGCCGGCGAGAATGGGGTGCGCTTCGCCAACATCGTCAACGAGATGGGCAGCGTGGCCGGCCGCTGCGGCCTGGGTGCGGTCATGGGCAGCAAGAACCTCAAGGCGCTGGCCGTCCGCGGCGGGGGGAAGATGGGGTACGCGGACCCGGAGAAAGCAAGCCAAGTCCGAAAGGCGATCGTCCAGAAACTGGAGAATCACCTCCTGGCCCAGACCCTCCACGAGATGGGGACCAACGGAGCCCTGGACACCGGGATGCTCTCCGGAGACGTCCCCATCCGCAACTGGAGCGTGGGGGAGTGGATGGAGGCCCTGGACACCCTGAACTCCTTCTACTACAACGACCACATCCTGGTGAAGATAGTGGGCTGTTACGCCTGCACGGTGCGCTGCAAGAGGGTGGTCAGGGTGGAGGAGGGCCCCTTCGCCATGGAGGAGAACGCCGGCCCGGAATACGAGACGGTGTGCATGATGGGCACCAACTTGCTCAACCCCAGCCTGGAGGCGGTGGCCAAGGCCAACGACCTGTGCAACCGAATGGGCATGGACACCATAGCCATGGGCTCGGTCATCGCCCTGCTCATGGAGGCCCAGGAGAGGGGCCTCGTCTTGCCCTCCGACACGGGACTTGACTTCTCCTGGGGAAACATGGAAACCGCCTTGGAAGCCATCCGTCTGACCGCTGCCCGGGAGGGCTTCGGAGAGCGCATGGCGCTGGGCTCACGGGCGCTGGCCGGGGAGCTGGGGGCTCCCGAGCTGGCGGTGACCGTGCGGGGCCTGGACTTCCCCGCCCACGACCCTCGCGGGTTCCACGGGTACGGGTTGGGGTACGCCGTGGGAGCGCGGGGTGCCTGCCACCTGAACACCACCAACCTTCTCGTCGAGGGCGGCATGGCCTCCTGGCCGGAGATCGGGCTAAAAGGTCCTTTTAAGGGCATGACCAGTAAGGGCAAGGCGGAACTCACCTGGAAATGCGTCTCCATCGGCCAGCTCTTCAACTCCCTCTGCATGTGCGAGTTCATCGGCGCCTTCCTCTCTCTCGACGACCAGGTGCAGATGATGCGCGCGACCACCGGTTTCGACTGGACCCTTGGCGAGCTCATGGAGTGCGGCTGGCGGATATGGTACCTGAAGCGCCACATCCTCAACCTGCGGGGCTCGGGCCGTGAGGACGACGTCCTGCCCCCCAAGGCCCTTACCCCCACCCGGGAGGGGGCCAACGCGGGGTCGGTCCCGGATATGGATCTGATGCTTGAGGAGTTCTACAGACTGGCAGGCCTGGACGAGGAGGGGAAGGTCCCTCCTGAGAAACTGGACCTATAGGAGCCCTTCAGCCCAGGAGGTTGGCGACGTAAAGGGCGCTTCCCGCCGCCTGCTCCGTTCCCACGCCCCGCGCCCCGGCGTCCGCGCCCACCAGCCAAAGGCCCTCGACCGGGGTCCATGGTTGGGGCTTGTGCACCCCGGTCTGTCCCACGCACTGGGCCAGACCGATGCACTCACCGGTGGGTTTGCCGGTGATGGAGGCGGTGTGGGCGATATGCGTGCGCATCTTCCACTCGACGTGTCCGGACATGTTGGGAAAGATTTCCATCAACCTCTCCTCCGCCCGGTCGAGTATACGCTCACACCACTCAACGTTCTCCCTGTTGACCTCGATGGGGCCGGGGACCCCCATGATCACCAGCTGCTTCCCCGGCGGAGCCGCGTAAGGATCCCATTCCGAGGGCAGGGGAGTGAAGAGGAAGGGATCCTCGGGAAGGCCTCCCTTCTCCAGGTAATCGAACATGTGATCGGGGTCCAGGTTGGGGATGTTGAAAAAACTCGGGGCAGGGAGATCTATAACCCGGCGGTCGAGCCCATACTTAACGGTGATGAAGGAATAGGAATACTCGAGACCCTTTACATAAGAGACGTATTCCTCGGGGAAGTTCTCCTCCCCGGCCATCTCCAGCGTCCTCTTGATGCCGGCGTTGGAGATGACCAGGTCCGCCGGGATCTCCTCGCCCTCCGCGGTGACCACTCCCCTTGCCCTGCCCTCTTTAACCACTATGCTCTTGACCTCGCAGTTCAGGCGCAGCTCCCCACCGTCGCGCAAGAAAGCCCGCAGGAAGGCGCCGGGTATCTCACGCGACCCGCCCCGGGGCACGCCAAGGGTCTTCTTGCGGAAGATATTGGTGACGCACCACAGGAATTCCCCGGCGCTCACCCGGTGGTAGGGGACCACCGTGAGGAGCATGGAGAGGGCGGCCATCCCCTGGAGCACCGTGCGGTCCTCGGTAACGCGGTGCAGGAACTCCTGCAGGCTTATCTCGTCCAGCTCCACGAGATAGGAGGGGTTCAAGCGCGCTATCTTCGCCGCCGCCAGGAGCGATTCCAGGAAGGTGCTCCGCTTTGAGGCACGGTAGACCTCGTTCTGCAGTTCGGCTATGCCCGGACCCTTTTTCTCGCGGCGGATTATCCTGTCCCGCAGCATCGCGATCTGTGAGACGGCGTTGTGCAGCGCCATGCGGGGGTCGAAGGGGCTCTGATAGAGGTTTATGCGATATTTTCCGCCGATGAGCAGGTGTTCGCTGGGCTGGTCGGTGAGCCACTCCAGGTCCCCGCGTACCCGGCGGTTGATGTCCCCGTGCTGCCCGGAAGCACCCATGGAGAACATGTGCACACCGGAATCCACCAGGAAACCGTCCTTCTCGAAAGACCAGCACTTCCCGCCGTAGAACCCGTTCTTTTCCAGAAGGGTCACCCGGTGCCCCCTGGCCTGCAGGAGCGCGGCCACCCCGGCCCCTCCCACTCCCGAACCTATGACCACTACTTTTTTAGCCTTGTAAGCCATCATCTCACCTCCCTCTGTTCACGTGCCGGGTATGACCGTTGGTCTCCTCCTCGAATCGGCTACCGACCGTAGAAGCAAAAAGGCTGGCGCCGCCGTTTCCTCCGGGGAAAAGGTTTCGGTACCCGGGGATGCTCTCCACAAGGATTTTCTGAGCCGCTTTCCGCCTCTCGAAACGGCTGAAGACGGCACGGAACCCCAGGACGTTGAGCTTAGCGGGGACCAGCTCTTTGAGGCGAGCCGCGCCGTAGGCGGCATAATAGGGGCGCACGCAGCGGCGAAATTCCCTCCAGGCCCTTTCTCGGTCCTCCACGGCCAGGGCGGCTATCTTCCCCGAGACCAGGGCGCCCTGCAGGCCGAAAAAGGCGAAGGGGTCCATGGCGCCGGAAAGGGTTCCGGCCAGGATGGCTCTTCCGGCGAAAAGTCGCGGTGTGCGCACCGATGCGGCGGGCACCGGAAAGGTGAAGCTGTTCCACCGCGGTACCTCGAAACCCTCAAAGCGGGCCACCTGTTCGGCGAAACGGTCGCGGTCCCGCAGGGATATCGGGCGGCGGCGGTTGAAAAGGTGGACGTAGAAGATGCCGCGGAAAGCCGCCACGTACCCGTAGTCGCTTGTATAAGCGTCGTGGTACATGTGCACGAAGTTGAGATCAGGGTCGCATGTGCCCCGGTAGGTGAAGTGGTGGGACGTGAGGTAGGGTACCCCGAAGGCGTCGAAGCCTTCGAAGTGCAGACCGGTGGCCACGATGCACTGCGGGTAGTAGTCCCAGAGTTCCTCAGGCGATAGAACAGGCGAGGAGAATCGGAATTCCACCCCCGCCTCCTGAGCCAAACGGTAAAGGTGGCTGTCCAGGCTCGTCTCACGCGGTCCCCTCTCGAAGAAGAAAGCTTTGATGAGCCGGGGGTCGAGGGGGAAGGCCTTCCCACCCGCGATCTCCGACATCTCCCTGATGGGCTCCACACCCGGGGAGATGTCCAGATCGAGATACGCGCGCAGCTCCTTAAACCTCAGGGGGCTTCCTTGGCAGGAAGGATGGTAGAGGGGGGACCCTCCGATTCTCTCCTCCCTTTCCAGGACCACGACATCATGTCCACGCCGCGCCAGGCTGATGGCGGCCACCAGTCCCGCCAGCCCGGCACCCACCACCTTCACCTCGGCCATCGCCACTCCCTCCCTTCAGTCTTCCGCCCTCTCGCGTTTCGTTTCCGCCCCGCCGGAGAGGACCCACGCGGAATCGGAAACCTTTCCCTGTCTCCGGCCCTTCCGCTGTTCTTTTTTCCGCGACCTCGCGTTCGCCGCCCTGTGTGAAGGCCGGCCACGGGTGCACGGCCTTCCGACGGTCGGGGCAGCGCGGTTCGCACCCCAAGCCGTAAAAGCAAAACGGCTGTAGTTCGCCCGTAGGCCATCAGAACCGACTTAATATCGAAAAGCATAAAGCAGGAGCTAGCTTTGATTTCACTTTAATTAAGCTAATTTTGAACTGTTTTCCGCTTGACATTCATTCCCGCCCCTGCATATAATTGCTTTATAGATGACTGACCAGTCGTTCATGCAATTATATAATACATAGAATGATTGTATGCAATAAACTCGAGCGAGGAACTTGGGGAATCAATATTCCGGAAAGTGGCGCCCGGGGAAGGCTGCGAGGGAGATCCGTCAAGAACAAGCGCACGATCCGCCGTTAGGGGGATCGTCCTTCCCGTTTTTGGGTGGGGGGCGTGCGGCAGGTCGAGGAGGCCGTGAGCGTCAAACGGTCTCGTGGATAGAACGAGGGAGGGAGGGCCATGACGGTGGGCACCGTTCTGGGGGAGGTCAGGGACATCGTAGGGGCGGAGAACGTCAGCCGGGAAGCTTCCGCCATAGGTAAATATTTCCAGGATAAAGTGGATGTGGGCCGGCTGACCCTGGTGCGTC
The DNA here is from genome assembly GCF_015711935.1 of Candidatus Solincola tengchongensis. NCBI lineage: Bacteria > Bacillati > Actinomycetota > Candidatus Geothermincolia > Candidatus Geothermincolales > Candidatus Geothermincolaceae > Candidatus Solincola > Candidatus Solincola tengchongensis. The sequence goes on along the minus strand of NZ_JACVJJ010000044.1, from coordinate 18,244 downwards.
CCGGGGACGAGTACGAGCTCAGCGAGGTGGTGGCCCTCGCCGGGAAGAAGGGCATCCCCGTATATTCCGTGCGCAGGGAGAGGATGGAGGTCGCCCCGGCGAAAGGGGAAGGGTTCATCATCGACCTCTCCCGCATGGACGGGATAAAGGAGATAGACAGACGCAACCTCATGGGTCACATCTACGCCGGTGTGACCTACGAACGCCTGCAGGAAGAATGCCTCAAGAAGGACTGCAGGCTCCTTCTGCCCGCCGCCGCCGAGTCGCGTTCCGTCCTCCGTTCCTACCTTGACCGCGACGTCCTTAACGGCAACGCCGTGTATCGTTTTCCAAACCTTTCCATCTTCCACGCCGTGCTCGCCGACGGGCGCATATGGGTCTCCGGCTCGCAGCAGCTCACCTCGGAGGGGATAGCCGATTTCAGGGAGGACCAGGGACCCCAATTCTCCCTTTTCTTCGGCGGCAGCGAGGACATCTTCGGCATACCCTTCTACGGCATTGTGTATCTTTATCCCCTGCGGGAGGAGAGGCGCGTGCTCCTCTTCGGCTTCGATGCCCTGGAGCCGGCCCTGCAGCTCGCCTACAAGGTGAACCGGGAGGAGCACTGCTTCGAGTGCCTCATCGCCAACGCGCGCTATCTGTCCGTGCTCCTGTCGAGGGACGCGGAGGGGGCGGAGAGGTTGCGCGCCAAGCTGCCCGCCTGGGTTACCGCCTTCAGCCTGGAGCACCACGTGGAGCTGGTGGACCTCTGGGAGAAGTACGTCCGGTCGGACGCGGAAGCGATGGGCGCGCGGCAGCTGGACGGGGAGTTGGCCGCCGCCGTGGATGCGCAGTTCAAGAAGCCCTGGTACATCTTCGACCGCGATTACCTGCGGGGCCGGACGGCGGTCATCCGGCATTACGACTTCAAGAGCCGCGCCCCAAGCCTTCTTTCCGGGCTGCGTGAGCTGGCGTCGAAAAAGGGGTATCCCGCCGATGAGCTGGGTCAGGCTCTCATACCCGTCTACTTCGGCGGGTCCTTCTACTGCGAGACGGACCTCTATTTCCGGCCCTCGGACGAGGGGGAGAGAAATCGCGTGGAGGAGACAGTGCGTGAGGGCTATCGTTACCTCCTGGACGAGAAGAGCTTCGTGGACCGTCCCCGGGGGGAGGTGGCGGAGATGGTCTTCGCCAGTGCGCACCCCGGATATCTGAAGGTCATGAAGACCTTCAAGGACATCGTGGACCCGGGGGGGATAATGAACCCCGGGCAGCTCCTCAAGGAGGTGTGAGTGATGAAGAAGCGCATCACCGCTCCCCGGGAGGTCCTGCACGAGCTGCAGCAGGACTACTTCATCTGCACCAAGTGCAAGATATGTCAGGCGGTTCACGTGCAGTTCTGTACCGAGTCCCGCTTCTGGCGCAACTGCCCCTCGGGGACCCGTTTCCGCTGGGACGCGTACTACGCCTCCGGGAAGATGGAGATCGCTCGCGGGCTGCACATCCATGAGATAGAACCCTCCGAGTCCCTGCGCCACATACTCTATACCTGCATGCTCTGTTCCTCCTGCCAGGAGCAGTGCTGGGAGGTGAAACAGCTCCATCCCACGCGGGTCTTCGAGCTCATGCGGGAGAAGGCGGTGCGCGAGGGGTGGGGCCCCATGCCGGAACACGAGCCGCTGCGCGAGAGCCTGGAAAAGAACGACAATCCCTTCGGGGTGGAGGCCAAGAAGAGGGGGGAATGGGCCAAGGAGCTCCAGGCCAAGCACCTTCCCAAGGAGAAAGCAGAGGTCCTCTTCTTCGCCGGGGATGCCTATTCCACGGATCCCGCCCTGTTCCCGGCCGTGCGCTCCGCGTTCCGTGCCCTGCAGAGGGGGGGTATAGACCTCGGTATCCTCGGCGCCAAGGAGAAGAGCGACGGTGCCCTGATGCTCCTTATCGGGGATCGCGATTTCTTCGAGACCTTCGCCTTTGACAACATCGAGACCTTCAACGGGCTGGGCGTGAGGACGATCGTCACTCCCGACGCTCACGCCGCCTGGGTGTTCAAGGAGGAGTACGCGCGGGAGCTGAACCCGGAGATAAAGGTGCGCCACATAAGCGAGGTGTTGGACCGCATGATCCGCAAGGGGGAGCTGAAACCGGCGAAAGAAGTCCCTCTGAAGGTCGTCTATCACGATCCCTGCAAGCTGGGAAGGCGCTTCGACATATACGAGCCGCCACGCCGGGTCCTGCGGTCCATACCCGGATTGGAGCTCCTGGAGTTCCAGCGGGCCACCTTCAACTCCCTTTGCTGCGGGGGAGGGGGCGGGGTCCCCTACGCCTTCCCGGATTACGCCCTGTGGACGGCCAGGGAGAGGCTCTACGAGGCGGAGTGGACGGGAGCGGAGGCGGTGGTCACCAGCTGTCCCTACTGCCTCCAGATGTTCCGCAAGGCGGTGGAGGCCACAGGTAGTCCCCTTAAGGTCTACGACCTCGCCGAACCGCTGCTCATGTCGCTGGGGGAGGAGGTGTAGGGAGATGTGGATACGTGACGTGGCCAGGGATATAAAGGAACGGCGGGTCTCAGGGATAATCTTCCAGCATGAGGCCGAGCCGTTCCACAATCGCCCCGAGGACCTGGCCCGGGCCAAAGAGATGCTCGCCGAGGCCCTGGGCGAGGAATGGGTGACCGACGACCCGGTCATCCTCATCGGGTACTCGCGGGACCAGGGGCCGCTGCCCGCCCAGTATCCCCATCTGGTGGTCATGCCCGAGAGCACGGAGGAGGTCGCCGAGGTCTACCGCATCGCCAACGAGTGCCGGATAGACGTCATCCCCATGGGCACCGGCCTCACCACCATGGCCCTTCACATCCCCATGTACGGGGGGATCATCATGGACCTCCGGCGCATGGACAAGATCCTCGAGGTGGACGGGGAGAACATGTACATGGTCATCCAGCCGGGTGTGAACTACCTGGCCGCTCAGGTGGAGGCGCAGAAGGTAAGATGCCGTGTCCTCAACCCCTCGACGGCAGCCACAGCCGGCGTCATCTCCAATCACGCCTTCTGCAACATCAACACCCTGGCCTCCAAGTACGGGTTCGGCATCGACAACATCATAGACATGACCATGGTCATGCCCGACGGCACTATCCTCAAGACCGGCCCCGCCGCTTACGGGGCAGTGAAGGCCCACGTTCCGGGACCCGGACCGGACATGGCCTCCCTCTTCCGCTATGCCTACGGCACCCTGGGCACGGTCACGGAGATGACCTTACGCCTCTATCCGGAGCCGGAACACATCTACCAGATCTTCCCAGCATATGAGAAGGACGACCTCAAGTGCGTCATCGACGTCCTGTACAAGGTGGCCAACGAGAACCTGACCCTGGAGCTGGCCCACATGCAGAACTCCTTCTTCGGCATCTTCGTGGGGGCCACCAACGCCCAGGCCAGCGCCATCGCCGGCACCTTCCCCCGCAACAACCTGTTCACCATTTTCGCCGGCTCCACACCCGAGGAGGCGCGCCTCAAGGCGGAGATCATCCAGCGGGAGATCCTGAAGATTGACCCCGAATGGGAGTTCCTGCCGCCGGAGGCGGTGGAGGACCTCACGGGGGACCTGCGCAGCGTCAACCTGGACCGCTGGCAGAAGTACTTCAACGTCACCGTGCGCGTCATGCGCGTGCGCGGCTCCTTCCTCATCGGGGCCCTCATCGGCCACCTGGACAACTTCCTTGAGGCGGAGCGCAGCATGCGGGTGGTCACCAGCGACCAGGCGGGGCACACCGACGACAACCTGCCCCCGGACGACGCCTCTACCTATCTCCAGCCCTACCACATGGGGCGCTCCGCCTACATGGAATACGACCTCTACTCCAACCAGGGGGACAAGGACGACAACATGCGCATGCTCATGACCTATTTCCGGGCCATGTTCCAGGGACAGCTGGCCCACGGCCTGGTGCTTGCGGCGGGGGCCCTCCCTCTCTACAAGGGGATGCCGGCACCCCTGCCGGAGGGCATGCCCAAGATAGACGACCTCATACCCCTGATCATGCCCAACGTGGCTCCTTACGTGGACACCTTCACCGCCTTCAAGATGGCCGTGGATCCCAACAACATAGCCAACCGCCGATGGGATTACCAAACCGGGCTCTGCAAGAAGATTTACCTGTAAGGGAAAGAGCCGGGTTGGTCGGCATGGAGGGAGGTGATAGGAGAGAGGAAGACCGGTACGGGAAGGGAGGCGGCGAGGCGGCGCGCGGACCGATCGCCCCGTCGCTTCTTCCGGCGAAGCGGAAAACGGCGATTCTGGGTTCGGGAGACCGCCCGCCGTATCCGGACGCGGCGGGCGGTCCGAGCCCCGGCCGGAAGCGATGGGATTTTCTCCCAGGTCTGGAGGATTCGAACTCTTGGCTTGGAGGGATTCGGAAAAACCCTTCGTATCGACAGTCGATGGGTAGGGGCCAAAAGAAGGAGGGTAAAGGGTTCTTCTTTAAAGTGGCGATAATTACCACCATTTCGAGAGGTGAACGGGCGTCCTGTGGGAATCCATATCCTCCGCTCACACGTTCTGGATATGAGCAGGGTTCCGGAACGACTTACGAAGAGGACGCCCGATATCCTCAACGCTTTTGGTGGTGGGGGTTTGGTATCCATCGCCCGTACGGGAGTGAAAAGTAAAAAAGAGGGGTTCAGGGTGTGGCTCGAAATAAGAGGCCGTGACAGGGCGGGAGGTCAGTACCATTGGCCGAGGTCATCGTGGTAGGGGCGGGGCTGGCGGGCCTGGTGGCGGCCATTAACTGTGCACGCTCCGGCCACAGGGTAAGGGTGTTGGAGAAGAGGGAGAGCGTGGGAGGAGACCCGAGCATCAGGCCCACGATAGACGTGACCCCCATGGAGCCGGAGAAGCTCGGCCGTTTCATCGGCGTGGAGCTTCCCCCTCCCTATGTGGTGCCTACCGAGGAGTTCGTGGTGGACGTTTACGGAAGGAGGTTCGTCTTTCCCGGCGGCTATTTTCACCTCCACTCCGTGGAGAGGGGAAGACGCTCCACTTCCCTTGACGCCTACCTATACGGGCTGGCAAGGGAAGCCGGCGTGGAGTTCGAGTTCGGGGCGGACGTGGGCTCCGGTGAGGGGTTAGCGCGCCTTCCGGCGAACACCATCGTGGCCACCGGCCTGGAGGCGGAGCCCTTCCTGGCCCTGGGAAGGCCCTTCCTGGACGTCTTCGGTTTCGTGGCCGTGGCCGACCACCAGGGCCCTCCCCGCATCTTGGGGTACTTCGACCGTCATACCAGTTATTACCATTACTGCGCCAACCTCAACGGCACGGCCTTCGCCCTGGCTTTCGATAGGCGCCCCGTGCCGGAATCCGCCTGTCGCCAGTGGGCTGAGAGGCTGGAGGAGGAAGGATTTCGTTTCCGTGAGTGGAGAGCGCATAAAGGCGTGGTGGCCACGGCGCGCTTGACCGCCCCCGCTCTCTTCGCCGGGGACAAGATACTGGCCGGGACCCTGGCCGGCGTGCAGGATCCCCTCTTTCTGTTCGGGGTGCACGGATCGCTGGCCTCGGGGAAGATGGCGGCCATGGCCGTCGAGGACAAGGAACGCGCCTGGCGGGTATTCCGCCGCTTCACCTCAGCATATCCCTACATGTGGCTTTACAAGAAGGCCTTCGACCTCCAGCCTCACCCCTTGCGGCGGCCCGCCTTGAGCCTGGCTTTCGGGTGCCTCTCGAGGTTCCCGGCCCTCTTCCACCCTCTTCTGGATCAGGCCCTACGTTCCGTTCCCGGCTTCGGGAAACTGGAGCGGGGAGAGGAGGGATGAGGCGTGGCGGTTAAGAGGACGGTCATCATCGGAGCCGGCCTGGCGGGGCTGTGCGCGGCCATCACGGCGAGGAAGCTGGGTTACGAAGTCCACTGCGTGGACCGTTTCAACAGGGTGGGGGGGATGCCCGGAGCCCACCCGTTCGTCGATTCCACCCCGTTCGACCCCCTGCTCATGTCCCGTTTCCTGGGCGTGCCCGTGGGTGAACCGCAGGTAGGTCCGTGCGAGAACTTTCACATCTACTCCTTCGGGAAGCTCTACCGCCTGGACCCCCGCCTATCCGGCCTGCACAACGTGGAAAGAGGCCCCAGGAAGACGGCCATCGACCGCTATCTCCACGATGTGGCCAAGGAGATGGGGGTGACCTTCGAGTGGGGAAACCCGGTACTGTCCAGGAAAGACCTGGCCCAGTTCCCCCCCGGCACCATCGTGGCCACGGGGCCCTACCCTGAGGTCTTCGAGGCCCTGCGCATCCCGCACGAGACGGCCTACGGATACGTGATGAGCGGTATCTACCGTCCCTGGGGGGAGAGGTCCTTCGCCCGCCGATGCGCCGTGTACTTCGACCGCTACACGCGCGACTACTGCTACCTCCCCGCGGCCAACGGCATAGTGGCGGGACTCTTCTTCGCGCGCCGCCCGGTGGGAGAGGAGCAGCGCGCGGTGTGGGAGAGGCAGATAAGGGAGACGGAAGGGGTGGAGTTCAAGACCTGGAGGATGGAGAGGGGCTGCTTCGCCTCCCGCCATCCTCGCCAGCCCAGGCTCTTTGCCGGGGACAAGATACTGGCCGGGACCCTGGCCGGGGCACAGGACCCGGGGACCTACTTCGGCTGTCACGGGGCGATGATCTCGGGAAAGATAGCCGCCATCGCCCTTGAGGACAAGGCCTTGGCCCAGGAGATGTTCGACCTCTGCAACCGGAGTTTCGACTACATGTGGTTCCTGCGGCGGGTGGCCATCAACTACATGCCGGAATCCCTGCGCCGGGCCTTCCTGGGGACCGCTCTGGGGATGGTCACCAGGTCGCAGCTACTGGCCAAAATGCAGGGCAGGAGCTTCCGGCGCATGATCCCCGGATACCTGCTCCTGCTGCGGATGGATAAATATGCCAAATATTTGAACATTTAAGCCGCCGAGGGGCGCTTTCTCGTGAGGGTCGAGGACGGGCGCCGGCGGATCCTTCTGAGCCGGCGGCCAAAAGGCGCTCCAGGCCTGTTCAGTGGGCGCAAGGGGGGAGGACGATGAAAGACAAGGGCCCCATTTACGTGGTGGGAGCCGGCTTGGCGGGGCTGACGGCGGCCATCAACCTCGCCCGGCGGGGAAGGGAGGTCGTGGTCCTGGAGAAAGGAAAGCGGGTGGGCGGCCTTGCCGTCTACAATCCGTCGCCCCACGGCACACCCATGGACGCCGAGGCCATGTCCCGGTACACGGGGATAGACCTCCGGCCGGCCATGGTCCCCCTCGAGGAAGGGGTGATATCCGTCTGGGGCAAGAGATACCGCCAGAGGTTCCCCCGCAACGTGCGGGCCTGGATGATCGAGAGGGGGCCGCGCCGGACCTCCATGGACCATTACCTCTACCGGCTGGCGGTGGAGGAAGGGGTGCGCTTCGAGTTCGATCAGCCCGTGGTGAGCGACCGCCAGGTAAACGAGCTGCCCCGCAACTCCATAGTGGCCACCGGACTCCACGTGGACGGCTTCGAGGCCGCCAACGTGCCCTACCAGATCCTGCACGGCTATTTCGCCAAGTGCCGGGTGCCCTGGAAGGAGGCGCGGGTCACCATGTACTTCGACGATTACACGCCGGATTACGCCTTCACCTGCTCGGTCAACGGGATAGCATTCGCCCTCATCTTCAACCGCCACCGGCCGGTGGCCCGCTGGGAGATGGAGAAGTTCGCCGAGCAAGCCGTGGTCGAGGACGGCTACCCCTTCAAGAGGTTTCAGGTCCTCGAAGGGGGAGCCGCGCCGGTGCGGCATGTCAGCAATCCCAGGCTTTTCCAGGGGAACGTGATCCTGGCGGGAACGGTGGCCGGGATGATGGACCCCATCCTCTTCTTCGGCATGCACGGGGCCTTCCTCTCCGGGAAGATAGCCGCGCGGGCGGTCGATGACCCGGCCGGGGCCTACGACGAGTTCCGCCGCCTCAACGTCACCTTCTACCCCGTGCTCCTGGCCAAGAGGCTATTGGACTTGAGCCCCCGGGACCTGGTCATCAAGTACCCGGCGCGCATGGCCATGCGTCTCATGCCCCTCTTCGGCCCCCTGCTCATGCGGCAGGCCTTCAAGGTGAACGTGACGGGATACGGAAGGATTTGACGCAAAGCCCCGGCGTCAAGGCTCTTAGGAGGCGCCGCATTCCTCCATGACCCGGCGGGCGAATTCCCGAGCCCTCTCCAAGCACGTATCGTCCGGTTGCCCCTTGGTCTGGGGGCCGTATTCGGCGAACTGGCGGTGCTTGGGGTTGTCGCTCCTTGCCAGCAGGTCGATGACCGCCTGGGCCAGCTCTCCCTGGCAGTCGAACATTCCCACCAGCTGAACATCGTTCAGGGAGCACCTGCAATTCTCCAGATAACCCCGCACCTCCTCGTGGTCCTCGGGGGCGGCGTGGGTGACGAAGAGGGCCACCCTCTTGCCTCTGGCCTTATCCTCCAGGAAGGCCTTGGCCTCGCCAGCCGGGTTGGAGGCGTGGATGGGGAAACCTATGAAGGCCAGGTCATACCCCTCCAGGCTCTGCACCTCGGATAGGGGTTTGATCTCCTTTTGGGCGTCGATCGCCCCGTAGATGGCCTCCGCCACCCGCCTGGTGTTCCCGGTCTGGGACAGGTAAGCGACCAGGACTTTCATAGTTTACCTCCCGTTTGGGCATTTTCGTCATCACGATTTTTCCGCTATGCTGATTCTAACACCGAACGCATGCGCCCTCATCCTCCCTGTCCTCGCCGATGACGGCTTTGTTTCTGGCGTACGGCTTGTGGGCCGTGGCTTTTCGACTCATGGCGTACTTCCGCCTCGCATGACGGGGAGAGAGTGGGGGCCGTGTCCGTAACGTCTGTGGAACGCGAGACTGGCAGCACGGTATCGTTCATCCACTCTACCAATATATGTTAAATCCACTCAAGGATGGCCCGTCACCCATTTTCCTCCCCGAGGAGCATAAAAAGGTCGCGTCAAAGCCCGTGGGCCGAACATGGTTTCCCGTCATCTCGGAGGTTTTGTTATCATGCGCTTGTAGAGGGGTTTCGGGAAGTACTCGTCCGGAGGAGGTGCGCTTTGAACCATAGAGACCCTGTCAGGATGTTTTTCGAGCTAGTTTTAGCCGCCTTGCTGGCCCTCTTTCTCCTGGCCCATCTGGCGGGTTGTGGAAAAAGCGGCAAAAGCTGGTGGGAGTTCTCTGAGCAGGGCGGGGGAGGCTCTGAGGGGGAGGAGAGAGGCGGCGGTTTCGCGGGGATAGCCTTCGTCCGCGATGATCACATCTACCTGGCCGATCTCGGCGGGGGAGGCGCGAGGAGGCTCACCTCCCGGGAGGGAGGTTATAGGGACCTGGCCTTCTCTCCCCGGGCGGAAAAGCTGGCCGCCATCCTGGTGGAGGGCGATGCCCTTCCCTCGCTGCTGGTGCTGGAGGTGGGAACGGGAAAGGCGACCGACGTCTCCTGGCACAACCCGGAGTATTCCGGCGCCTGGAGGGCGGCGGGGGTCACGCCCTGGTTCGGGTCCCTGGCCTGGCAGGACGAGGACACCCTTTTCGCCACCGCCGTGGAGGAGAGGGGCGGCTACTACCATACAAAGGTGGTGAGAGTGGAGCTGTCCGGACCCTCCGTGGAGGTGGTGGCCGAAGAGGCCATGGATCCCGCGCTGAGCCCGGACGGGTCCACGCTGGCATACGTTGCCAAGCCGCAGGACTGGAGCCAGGTGCGGGGTGAGGCGGAAATGCGTATTGGGGATGCCGGGGAGCTGGTGATGCGGGATCTGGAGAGCGGAAGGGAGAAAAGGATCCCCCTGACCTACGCAGGCGGGAGAAGGGTCTACGGTTGGGAGATGTGCTTCGCTCCGGACGGAGGGAGCCTGGTGATGGTGTGTTTCGACGACCCTTACACCTTCCTCGGCGTGGTGGACCTGCGTAGCGGAGAGGTGCGCCGTACAATTGAGCATGTGGCGACCTCGGGTACCCTGGGACACCCTTCCATATCCCCGGACGGGGAATGGCTGCTCTACGACTGGCCGCGGGGAGACAGTCCGCAGGGAAGGCCGCTGCACGACGTCAAGGCCGTTCACCTCCCGGAAGAGGACGCGGTCGGCGTGACCCTGGGCGAGGGGGGAGACCCCACCTGGAGCCCTCTGGCGCCCTCCGGTTTAGACCTGGAGGACCTCCAGGCGCTATGGGGCTCGGCGGGTGACGAGAGGGACGAGGTGGAAGCGGCCATGATACGCTTCGTGAAGGAGAATTCCGCCCCGGGCCTGGAGTTCAGGATAGTGGGCCTCCAGATCAAGGGCGACGAGGCCGTGGCCACCGCCCTCTGTACCAACAGGGATATAGGCGGGGTACTGGTGGTCATGAGGAAGGGGCCGCGGGGCTGGGAAGGCGTGGATATGGGAAGCGACATCGAACCCCCTTCCTGGTACCGGTGGTAGTCGGATCGTTGAGCGGCGTACCGGCTGTCTCCGGCTGTGAAAACAGGAAGGAGGAGCGTGAGGGTTCCCGGTAGCGAGGATCCATTAATGCCTTATCCGGTCAGCCCGAGAGACTGTCGATGATCGGAAAGCACGGCCATCGGAGTCGGTGCGTTAGAATGTTTAGCGGTCTTCCGGTGTGTGCGCAGGGCCCGTATGCAGGGCCAAGGGCGCAACCCTTCATCGATACTCGTCCGCGCCCGCCATACTCATATCCTTTCCGGACGCACCCGGTACGAAGACTACGCAGGTATGCGCATGACGACGGTCAAGGACCGGCGGGCGAATGGATGAAACAATAATGGCTGACGATGCCCGAGAGACGGTTTCCCGGTGAGAGCTTGGAAACGAGGAACGGAGCTGTCGAATATGGATAGAAGGGAATTCCTGGAAAAGTTCGGGAAAGCCGCCCTGGGCTTGAGCGGGATCTACCTGGCGGCCCTCCTGCCCGGATGTGGCAGCGGGGAGCAACCTTGTCCCGTGGAGGAGGGCCCGGAGGGCTCGCCGGAGGAGATACCGGCTCCGGTAGAGGGAAAGGCCCCCTCCGGCCTGGTGGTGGTAAGGGGAAAGGACCCCGCCGCGATGCTCCGTGCCGGCCTCCGGGAATGGGGAGGGTTGGAGAGGCTGGAACCCGCGGGGAAGAGGGTTCTTCTGAAGGTGAACGCCGCCTTCGCCAGGCCTCCGGAGGATGCCGCAACCACCGATCCGCGCCTGGTGGCCGAGGCCGTGCGGCTTTTCCTTGAGGCGGGGGCGTCGGAAGTGGTGGTCTACGACCACATACTGCAGGACCTTGTGGAGCCCACCCTGGAGCGGAACGGCATAGGGCCCGCGGCGCGCCGGGCGGGTGCCGCCCTTGCCGTCTACGCGGTGAGGAAACCGGGGCCTTCCCGTGTGGTCCAGGTTCCCGGAGGGCACGCCCTTCCCTCGGTGGGGATACTGGAGGAGATATTTCAGGCCCAGATCATCGTCAACATGCCCAAGGCCAAGCATCACAGCGGGGCAGGCCTCACCATGGCCATGAAAAACCTCATCGGCTGCACCCAGAACATGGGCCGCATGCATGACGTCGACCTGCACAGGGCGATAGCGGAGCTGAACACGGTGATCCGGCCTTCCCTTGTCCTCATGGACGCCACCAGCATCCTGCTGGACAACGGGCCAGGCGGTCCGGGGACCGTGGGCCGGCCGGAAAGGGTGATCATCGGGACCGACCCGGTGGCCGTCGACGCATATACGTGCGGGTTTTTCGGAAGGTCTCCGAGCGAGATAAGGTATCTGGCCTACGGGGAGGAGCTTGGCGTGGGGACCGTTGATTTTGGTTCCCTGGGTGTGAGGGAAGTGGAAGGTTGATGGAAGATGATACTGGAGAGCGGAAGGATTCCACGTAGTCGCAGATCCGCCCCGGGGACGGGGGCGATGCCGTTTTAAACGTAGGCTCCTGTGAGGGCGGTGGCGAAGGCGGCCTGCCGGAGAGGTCGCATGGGGGTTGAGCCGAACCCGGAATGGGGTAAACCTCTTGAGGTGAATCTCTCAGGGAAAGATTTAAGGACGAGGGCCGTGGAAACAGGTCATACCAAGGGAAAGAGAAGTCCACGCCTCCTTTCCTGGACAAGGAGGGCGGTCCAGGCCCTCTTCCTGGCGCTCTTCGCCGTCCTGGCCTGGTCGGCTTCCTATCCTCCGGGAAGGGTGAGCGAGAACCTCTTCCTGCGTCTCGACCCCCTGGCCGCTTTCGTGGCGCTGTCCTGGAGCGGCCTCTGGTCCTATCTTCTGCCGGCCTGGATCCTGATGCTGGCCACCGTCTTCAGCGGGCGCTTCTTCTGCGGGTGGGTATGCCCCCTGGGCACGGTCCTGGAGTGGACCCCTTCCATCCGCCGTAGGGCCCGGATGAGATTCTCCCGGCTCCGCCCCGTGGACGTCACGGGCAAGGTCATCGGGGCGGGGGAGAGGAGGTTCCGGCTCAAGTACGCCTTCCTGGCCCTGTTCCTGGCCCTCTCCCTTGGAGGAATAAACCTGGCCTGGGCCTACGATCCCCTGGTCATCGCCAACCGGGCACTGGCCTTCGTCCTCGCCGGCGGCATCCCCGTCATCTTCATCGCTTTGCTGGCCCTGGCCGTGCTCGCCGGCTCGCGGTTCTGGTGCCGCGAGATGTGCCCCCTGGGAGCCTGCCTCTCCCTCGTCGGCATGGCCGGTTCCAGGCTTCCTGCGGCGGCCAGCCCGCTCTCCCTGGTGAAGGACGAGGAATCCTGCGTCCACTGCGGCAGGTGCGCCCTGGCCTGCCCCTTCGAGGTCACCGAGGTGGCGGACGTCCGCAGGACGGGTCGGCTGTCCATCCCTGACTGCGCGCTGTGCGGGGAGTGCGTGGCCGCTTGCCCGTGCACGGGAGCCCTGACCCTGCGTTCCTTCGGCCGGGTCCTTCTGGAATCGGGCCGCCGGAAGAGGCGGAAGGGCACGGGAAAGAAGGAGGTGGACGCGGAATGCGCAGGCTGAGGCTGGAGCGTCGCGAGTTTCTGGCCTGGGGCCTAGCCGGGGCGGCGACGGCGCTCACCTATGCACTGTGGCCGCGGAAGGCGGCGCCCTCGCCCCTCCTCAGGCCTCCGGGGGCGCAGGACGAGGATGACTTCATCTCCCGCTGCCTGCGCTGCCAGGAGTGCGTGCGCGCCTGCATGACCGGCTGCCTGGAACCGGCAGGGAGGGAGTTCGGGGCGGAGAGGATGTGGACGCCACGCTTCAGCCCCGCCCTGGCCAAGTGCGAGTTCGAGCTCTGCGGCAGGGCATGCGCCCTTGCCTGTCCGGTGGGAGCCATTCGACGTCCGAGGGACGATGAGGTACGCATCGGGACGGCGCGCGTGAACCGCGAGAAGTGCATCGCTTGGGCCCAGGGGAAGGATTGCCTGGTCTGCCACGAGCGCTGTTCATACGGGGCCATCGAGCCGGATTCGAGAGGGCGGCCTCGTGTCAGGGAAGAGCGGTGCACGGGTTGCGGGGCCTGCCAGAACACCTGTGTCACCTGCCCGGACCCGGCCATCGTGGTCTATCCGCCGGGGAGTTCTCCGGGGGCTGGACGTGGGGGGAAGCAAGGCGGCGGGAAGTAACACCGAGGCCTGGTCGCAGTTACCATCTCTAACGCATCATCCTATTACTCGCCTCTTTTCGTTTGCGTCGGAAATCGCGATTGCGAACATTTCTTCAGTATCCCAGGGTGGGACCATTGGAGCGGGAGCATAGTGGTAAGCCCGATGGACGCCGTTCGATGACCTGGGTATAAGTGAAAAAGCAGGCGCAGACCCATGGGAGGCAGGCGCCTCTCCCGGTCAGGAGTGGCATTAAGTGGAAGGGTTTCAGTATGAAGAAGGGGGGAGATGGCATTGTCTAGGGCGAGGAAAGTATGTCTATCACTTGTAATCCTCATCCTGGCTCTGGTATCGTCAGTCGGCTGCGGGAAGGGGAGGTCGATCTGGTCCGGTTTGATAGAGGAAGAGGAACGGGAGGGTGAAGAGGTTTCCCTCCCTGCGCCCCCGCTTCCGGGCGGAGAAGAGATCCTCAAGAACGGTGATTTTTCCCGCGGTCTGGAGGATTGGGTGGTCATCGACCAGGGAGGTTCGCGCTATCACGGGCTCAACCGGGTGGAGCTTGTGGGCGGACCGGAGGGCGGAAAGGCTTTGTACATGTTTCGGCGCTGCCCGGAGGTAGACGGCGGTGCATCCGGCTTGCGACAGGAGTTGAACTTGAGGGCGGAACCCGGCCGGGAGCTCTATCTCACCGGACGTGTGAGGGCCGATTACCAGAACGGCGGGGCTCTGGCGGGATGCGACCCCCGCTGGCACCCGGAAAGTGCGGTACAGTTTCGGATCTTCTTTCGGCGGGCGGACGGTACGGAAGGCGAATGGTACCACGGCTTCTATTACGGGGAGGTGCGAGGGGCGGATACCGTTCACTTCACCCGGGTGGAGCGGGGCAGGTGGCACGATTACAGCTCGGGGGACATCCTCTCGGAAATAGCATCCGGCGTTTCTGACAGGGGCGTGGAACTCCTTGCCTTTCAGGTCTACGGTTTCGGGTGGGATTTCGACGGTTACGCTTGTAATATATCCTTGGTCATTAAATGACACCGAAATCCGCTAAGCGGACTGAAGGGCTGTCCGCCGTGGCCAACCGCAAGTATAGGGGATTCTCCGTCTGGCTGTTAAAATTAAGAAAATATTCCCCGGACAGCGCTGCAAGGAAAGGAGCGCCATGGATATCCGAACCGTCGTCGGCGAGTGCCTGGAGATGTGGAGGAATCCCTATCCCTACCTGGCCCGTTTGCGGGAGGAGGGAGAAAGACCGGTGGCCTTCTTCTGTTCCTATACCCCGGAGGAGATACTGCATGCTGCCGGATTGACCCCGGTGCGCCTCATGGGAGCCGTGCGCACCATAACCCACGCCGATGCCCACCTGCAGTCCTACTGCTGCTCCCTGGCCCGTACCGACCTGGACATGGCTCTGGCGGGTGAGTTGGATTACCTGGAAGGGGCGGTTTTCGTGCAGACCTGCGACACCATGATGCGCCTCTCGGACATCTGGCGCCGCAATACATCCTTCCCCTTCCACGGGGACTTGGTGCTGCCCATCCGTATGGGGGAAGAGGTCTCCCTTCCCTTCCTGGTGGAGGAAATACGGATCTTCCGCCAGAAGGTGGAGGAATTTATTGGAAGGAGCATATGGGACGACGCTCTGGAGGAGAGCATCCACGTCTACAACCGCAACCGGCGGCTGGCGGATAGGCTCTACAGGCTGCGCCGCGAGAAGCCGGGGGCACTTGACGGGCTGACGGCCACTGCCTGCCTAGTGGCGGGATTCTGGATGCGCCGCGAGAGGCATAACGAGCTCCTGCACCAGCTCCTGGAGGACGCGGAGGGCAGGGAAGCGGTGGAGACGGACAGGCTGCCTCTCCTGGTCAGCGGGAGCGTCTGTGCCACGCCGGACCTCTACGAACTCCTGGCCGAACTGGATGCCGAGGTGGTTGACGACGACCTGTGCTGCGGGCACCGTTATTTCGATGCCTATACCGACGAGAGCATATCCCCGGAGGAGGCCCTGGCGCGGCGCATGTGGGAACGGGTGAACTGCCCGGCCAAGCACCAGTGCCTGGAGGACCGCGCGGACCGCCTGATGAGGCAGGTGGGAGACAGCGGGGCGCGGGGAGTGGTTTTCTTCCTC
Organism: Candidatus Solincola tengchongensis; assembly: GCF_015711935.1. NCBI lineage: Bacteria > Bacillati > Actinomycetota > Candidatus Geothermincolia > Candidatus Geothermincolales > Candidatus Geothermincolaceae > Candidatus Solincola > Candidatus Solincola tengchongensis. The sequence goes on along the minus strand of NZ_JACVJJ010000044.1, from coordinate 2,586 downwards.
CAGTCCTTCTGCGAGCCGCACCTCTTCGACATCCCTTATTTGAGGAACCGGCTGCAAGAGGAGCTCGGGGTGCCTTCGCTGGTCCTGGAGAGCGAGCTGCAGTCCTTCTCCCGGGGACAGCTGCGTACCAGGCTGCAGGCCTTCCTGGAGACCATCCGGGGGGTGTGAGGCCGCGACCGTGGGGTGGAGCGAGGAAGGCGATGCATCTCCATGCTCGAGGCCTGCCGTCTTGAAGGCGGCAGGGTGGCTGTTCAATAAGCTGGTAAATATTGGATGATAGTCGGTTGACTTGAGGAAGTGGATCTCATATCCGCGAGCGGGTTCAAGGAGGTTGGGGATGAGCAACGGTGACGAGCGGCGGGAGGAGATGGAGAAGGAGGAGAAGGAAAGGCGCCGCATCAAGTCGGGCGCGGCCATGCGGGAGCTGATGACCAAATATTATATGGAGGCCAAGGCGGCGGAGGGCACGGAGAGGCACATCGCCTGGATAACCAGCGGGGGCCCGGTGGAGCCCCTCATCGCCTTCGACGTCATCCCCGTCTATCCCGAGAACCACGGGGCCATGTGCGGGGCCGCCCACATGAACGTGGAGCTCTGCGAGGTTGCGGAGTCCCGCGGCTTCTCCCGCGACCTGTGCTCCTACGCCCGCGGGGACATAGGCAGCGCCATAACCAAGGGCGGGCCCATCGGCGGCCTTCCGCGCCCCACCTTCCTGGTGGCCTGCAACAACATCTGCAACACGGTCTTCAAGTGGTACGAGGAGCTCTCTCGGTTCTTCGACGTGCCCTTGTTCGTCTTCGACACCCCTTTCGTGCGCGGGGAGCTCCCGCCCCACCACCTCAAGTACGCCCGCGCCCAGATGGAGGAGTACATATCCTTCCTGGAAAGGATTACCGGCAGGGAATACGATGAGGTGCATTTCGTGGAGGTCGCCGCCAGATCATTGACCGCTTCCGGCCTGTGGGCCGAGATACTGGCCTGCAACGAGAGCCGTCCCGCGCCCATGACCTGTTTCGACGCCTTCATCCTCATGGCCCCCATCGTCACCCTCCGCGGGACCCAGGAGGTGGTGGATTTCTACCAGGGGCTGCTCGGAGAGATGCGGGAGCGTGTGGAACAGGGCATCGGCATATTGCCCTCCGAGAAGTACCGCCTGCTGTGGGACAACATACCGGTGTGGTACGAGATGCGCAACCTGGGCCGCTTGTTCATGGAGCTGGAGGCCTGCCTGGTGGCCGACACCTACACCAGCGCCTGGACCTTCCAGGGGGTGGAGACCGAGGACCCCCTGGAGGCCATGGCCGCCATCTACACCGAGGTCTACTTGAACATCAACCTGGAACGCATGGCGGACAAGATAGAATCCCTGGCCCGGCGGTTCGAGGTGGACGGCATGGTCATGCACTCCAACCGGAGCTGCAAACCCTACTCCCTGGGGCAGTACGACCTGGCCAGGGAGTTCACGCGGCGTACCGGAAAGCCGGCCCTCATAATGGAGGCCGACCATACCGATTCCCGCTGGTACAACCGAGCAGAGGTGGAGGGCCGTATCCGCGACTTCGTGGAGAACCTGCTGAGCCAGGGCGCGACCGTGTGAGGCCGCCTGGACACGGTGTTCCAGCATGCGCTGGATGCATCACGGGGGAAGCCACGAAATACAAACTCGCCCACAATCTTACCTCTTGGCACGGGATGTCCTTGGTCCGGATTTCCCTCCTTTCCGTCAAGCAGCGGCCAAAAGCGGTATGCGTAACACCCGTCGCCTTCGACCGGAGAGACGAATCCCCACTCCAGGCCACGGACACGGCCGGGCACGGCATCCGGAACCGTCATCATAGAGGTTATTATATGTAAAGTGCCCTAAACAGGGTTCCGCGGGAAGGTCGAGCCGGAGATCGCCTGGAGCACATGACCATGTTCACTCCCGAAGGGAAAGGTTTCCCGCAAGGGCTTTCGGAACGGGAAGCGGCGCGCCGCCTCGAGGAGGAGGGCCCCAACCTCATACCATCCGCGGAAAGGAGGACTTCCGCACGCATATTCCTGGACATCCTCCGGGAGCCCATGTTCCTCCTGCTCATCCTTGCCGGCGGCGTGTACCTGGTACTTGGCGACCTCCAGGAAGCCCTGATACTCATGAGTTTCGTGGTCCTGGTGGCGGGCATCACCTTCTTCCAGGAGAGGAGAACGGAGAAGGCGCTTGAGGCGCTGTGCAATCTGTCCAGTCCCAGGGCCCTGGTGGTGAGGGAAGGCAAGAAGCGCAGGATCGCCGGGACAGAGGTCGTGCGGGGAGACATAGTCCTCCTGTCCGAAGGGGATCGCGTGCCTGCGGACGGGGTAATCGTGGAGTGCTCTTACCTCCAGGTTGACGAATCGCTGCTCACCGGCGAATCGCTTACGGTCCACAAGATCTCCGCCCCCGAGGTTTCCGAGATGGGTCCTCCGGGCGGCGGGGACTCTCCGTACGTGTACGCCGGAACCCTCGTGGTCGGAGGACAGGGTATCTGCCGGGTCCTGGCCACCGGTCCCCGCACGGAGATAGGGAAGATAGGCGGGGCGTTGCGGGAGATAACGCCTCGGCCTACCCGC
>NZ_JACVJJ010000043.1:0-7754 GCF_015711935.1 Candidatus Solincola tengchongensis | reverse complement strand
TAAAGGAGATAATCGGTACCGATTCCTATGCCCGACACCTGGGGGCAAAGGTGGTGGAGTTACGACCGGGATACGCCAAGGTGGTCATGGAACTCGGCCCGCAGCACCTCAATTTCATGGGCATGGTACACGGAGGCGTGATATTCGGGCTGGCGGACGTGGCTTTCGGTGCGGCGGCCAATTCCTTTGGATCAAGGGCCATGGCGCTCTCCGTGGGCATTGATTTTCTGGCCGCCCCCGGCACGCAGGGGTTGATGACCGCCGAGGTGCAGCTGGTGACCCGTGCCGGTAAGATGGGTTATTACCGCATGCTGGTCACCGATGCCCAGGGCACGGTGGTAGCCCAGTGCAGGGGTTGGGCATACCATACCGGCCGCCCGCTTGAGGCGGAGAATGAAGCCGGGACACCGGAGGCCGGGTGACACGGATTCGAAGGTTAGGGGGCGAGACTGCTGGGGACCTGGAAGGGGAGCGCTGGAATAGGGGAGGGATACGGCCCCGGCAAGGAAACGATTGTGTGGAGAAGGACGCGTCTGGGCTGCTGCGGATTTTCATCGACCTGCCGCGCCCCCAAGGGGAATGAAAGTGCTGGCTGCATAGCAGGATGACTTCAAGTGCGAGGATGCCGAATCTATTCAGGGGCGTGCGTTGCAGACACCTACGGAATAAGGGGCACGTTTTGAGGAAAGAATAGGTCGTAGATGGTCTATCTACGGTCCTTCTCGGCAACGGCAAGACCTGTATAAGGGAAGAGGGGAGGTCGCCGCTTTTGTTCCGGCACCCGATCATCGACACTGAGGTTCGAGTAAGAGGGTGCGCGGCGGAGGCGGTAGGCGGCTTTGGAGACGGGAGAGGGAAACGAAAGGAGGTATGCGCATGGCGCTGGAGGGGAAGGTAGCCCTGGTCACCGGGGGCTCGGGCGGTCTGGGAAGGGTTCATTCCATCGTCCTCGCGGAGAAGGGCGCGGACGTCGCGTTGACCTACAACCGTAACGAGGCCAAGGCCTTGGAGGTGGTACGGGATATAGAGGCCATGGGACGGAAGGCCCTGGCCGTGAAGATGGACCTGGCTGATGAGGTGAGCGTCATTGAGGGCGTGCGCAAGGTCAAGGAAGAACTCGGCCCGGTGGACATCCTGGTCAACAACGCTGCCGCGGGCATCGTGCGGGCGGTGACCATAACCGACATGACCAAGGAGGACTGGGACGCTGACGTGGCCGTGAACCTCACCGGTCCGTTCCTGCTCATCAAGGCCGTCTTCCCGGACATGGCGGAGAGGGGATGGGGAAGGATAATCAACGTCTCCTCGGTCACCGGTACCATGGGAGGTTTCGGCCAGTGCAGTTACGCCGCCACCAAGGCCGGCCTCATCGGCCTGACCAAGACGGTGGCCCTCGAGGGGGCGCGCAAGAACATCACCTGCAACGCCGTGGTCCTGGGGGTCTTCGACGCCGGGAGTTTCTACGACGTGGCCGAGCCCTTCCGGGAGCGCATCATCAAGCGGGTGGCCATGCGGCGGTCCGGGGATCCGCGCGAGCTCTCGGAGATCATCGCCTTTCTGGCCTCCGACGAAGCCAGCTACATCACCGGGGAGGCCATCGAGGTCAGCGGGGGGATAAGCCTTTTCACCTTCTGACCTCTGGGTCGGCGAACGGCGTTGCTCCCTCGGAAACGACCTGGAGGCGGAGAGCACGGAAAAGGCGGGTATGCACGTGCGGTCGGGCAAGGAAGCCGACGCGGCCTCCGCCGGACAGGGTTTTCCGCGGGCATGGTTGCGTAAGGGAAAGGAATGAAGGACGGTTCGCTCCCCGGCACCCTGAGCCGCAACGGGAAGGTTGTCGGAGAGGCGGGGATGGGAATTACACGTACCGGTATGTCGATCGTAGGAGGCTGGAGATGACCTTTGAACTGACGCCGGAACAGGAAGCGCTGCGCAGGGAGATCCGCCGGTTGGCTGAGGAGAAAATCGCGCCGCGGGCGGCGGAGATCGACCGCACAGGAGAGTACCCCTGGGACATCCAGAAGCTCCTGGCGGAACAGGGGCTGCTGGGCTACGCCATTCCCGAGGAATACGGGGGTTCAGGTGCCGACCTCCTCTCATGCTGCATAGTGGGGGAGGAGCTGGCCCGGGTGTGCGCCAACTCGTCGCTCATCTTCGTGGTCCAGAAACTGGCCGCCTATCCCATCGTCATCGCCGGCTCCGAGGAGACCAAGAGGAAGTACCTGCCTCCGGTGGCCTCGGGAGAGAAGCTGGCCGCCTTCTGCCTCACCGAACGGGAGGCGGGCTCCGACGCCGGGGCCACCAAGACCATGGCCCGTCGCGAAGGGGACCATTACGTCATCAACGGGCAGAAGTGCTTCATCACCAACGGAGGTCTCGCCGAGGTGCACTCCGTGTTCTGCATGACCGACCCGGAGAAGGGCTACAAGGGGATAAGCGCCTTCGTGGTGGAGAAAGGGCCGGGTCTTTCTGTGGGCAAGATCGAGGACAAGATGGGCATGCGGGGTTCCCAGACCTCGGAGCTCATATTCGAGGACTGCCGCGTGCCGGTTGAGAACCGGCTGGGCGAGGAGGGCACCGGTTTCATCACCGCCATGAAGACCCTGGACAACTCCCGGCCCCTGGTGGGAGCCCAGGCCTTGGGCATCGCCCAGGGAGCCCTGGAGCTGGCCATAGCCTGGGCCAAGGAGAGGAAGCAGTTCGGGAAGCCCATCGGGATGCTTCAAGGCATCGCCTTCATGCTGGCGGACATGGCCACCGAGGTGGAGGCGGCGCGCCTCCTGATATACAAGGCGGCGGCCATGGCCGACCGGGGCGACCCCAACCTCTCCATTTACTCGGCCATGTCCAAGATGAAGGCCTCCGACGTGGCCATGCGGGTGACCACGGATACCGTCCAGGTCATGGGAGGGTACGGTTACATGCGCGATCATCCGGCGGAGAGGATGATGCGCGACGCCAAGGTGACCCAGATCTACGAGGGGACCAACCAGGTACAGCGGGTGGTCATCTCCCGCGCCCTGTTGCGGTGAGCGGAAGACGAAACCTGCGATGCAGGAAGGGGGATGAGGAGGATGTCCGACCTGGAGGAGATCAGGAACGCGCTTGAGGAGTGGAGACGCGAGAAGGAGGGGTGGCCGGAGCGCCGGGAGTCCTTCAAGACCGACGCGGGCATCCCGGTGAAGGACCTCTACACCCCTCTGGACGTGGAGGGCATCGATTACCTCCGGGACATCGGTTTCCCGGGACGACCCCCCTTCACCCGGGGCGTGTATCCCACCATGTATAGGGGCAGGTTCTGGACCATCCGCATGTTCTCGGGGCACGGCACCCCGGAGGAGACCAACGAACGCTGGCGTATGCTGTACAAGGAAGGGGAGACGGGCTTCTCCGCCGCCGTGGACTCCCTGACCTTCGCCGGGGTGGATCCCGACCAGGAGGTGGAGGGGGCCGCCCATGAAGTGGGGAAAGAAGGAGTGCCCCTGTACTCCATACGCGGAGTGGAGGCCATGGTAAGGGACCTGCCCATCGACCGCATGAGCGTGGCCCTGGTGGTGGAGCCTCTGACCTCCGCGGCGGTGACCTCCATGTACTTCAACGTGGCCAAAGCCCGCGGCCTGCGCAAGGAGCAGCTGGCGGGGACCACCCAGAACGACATCCTGACCATGACCATCGGATATATCCCCTGGGGTTCCCTGAAGCCCGCCGACCTCCTGAAGCTGGCCTGCGACCTCATCGAATACTGCACCCCGATGAAGGAGGCTCCTCGCTGGAACCCCATCAATTTCACCACCTATAACTACCGCGAGGGGGGCATAGACGCCGTGCAGGAGATCGGCATGGGGCTGGCCAACGCCGTGGCTCACATCGAGGAGATGCTGCGCCGGGGGTGGAAGATCGACGACTTCGTCCACCGGTTGGCCTTCCACCTCTCCGCCCACCGCGACTTCTTCGAGGAGATAGCCAAGTACCGCGCGGCGCGCAAACTTTGGTACCGCCTGATGAAAGAGCGCTACAAGCCGCAGAACCCGGAGGCCTACCGCTTCCGCTTCCATGTGCAGACGGCGGGTTGCTCCCTGACCGCGCGCCAGCCCATGGTGAACATCATCCGAACCGCCTACCAGGCCCTGGAGGCGGTGCTGGGCGGCTGCCAGTCCCTGCACACCAACTCCTACGACGAGGCCATCTGTCTGCCCTCCGAGGAGGCGGTACGCTTGGCGGTGCGCACCCAGGAGGTCCTCCAGGAAGAGACCGGGGTGGGCTCGGTCATCGACCCCCTGGCCGGTTCCTATTACGTGGAGGCCCTCACCCGGGAACTGGAGGAGCGTATCTGGGATTACTTCCTGAAGATAGAGGAGATGGGAGGAGTGGTGGAGGCCCTGAACACCGGATGGTTGTTCGGGGAGATGAGCAAGGCCTTCAACAAGCGGCGGCGCGACCAGGAGAGCGGGGAGGAGAAGATCATCGGGGTGAACTGTTACGTCCTGGAGGACGAGGAGCCCACCCCTCCCTTCAGGACCAACCCACGGGCGGCGGAGATAGAGAAGGAACGCCTGCGCAAACTGCGGGAGGAGCGGGACAACCGGAAGGTGGCCTCCCTCCTGGACCAGCTGCGCCGGGTCTGCGAACGCCGCGAGAACGTGCTCCCGGTGGTCAGCGAGCTCACCGCCGCCGGCGCCACACTGGGGGAGATCACCTCCGTGTACCGAGAGATATGGGGCATTTGGCAGCTCCCCTTCGTGGCCTGACGGTGAGGTTTTCACGTCAGCGGAAAGGTGAGCTCAAGTGGTAATAAATGGTGACAACGGTTCCGGCCTTCAGAAGTACACCTTCCGTTTCGGAGGTACAGCGAGCGTCGCCATGCCCGCAAGTCAGGAAGGCATAACGCACCCGGAAAGGGGTTAAGGGGGTGACGGGATGGAGAAGAAGATACGCGTGCTGCTCTTCAAGCCGGGCCTGGACGGCCACTGGAGGGGGATCATGACCGTATCCAAAGCACTCTCCGAGGCGGGTATGGAGACCATCTTTTTCGGCTTCAAGAGCGTGGAGGGGGTGGTGGAGGCAGCCATCCAGGAGGACGTGGACGTCATCGGGTTCTCCTGCCACTCCGGCGCCCACCTGGAATGGGCACGGGAGCTGGTGCGGGAGCTGGAGGAGAAAGGGGTGAGGGACGACTTCCTCCTTCTCATCGGAGGCGTCTTCCCGGAGCAGGATCACGAGGAGCTCCGCCGCATCGGGATGGACGGGGTCTTCGGGCCGGGTACCAACACCGCGGACATCGTGAGGTTCATAAGGGAGAACCTGGAGAGCCGCGTGGGGAAGGGAGGATGAGGAAAGAGGGGGCTGGATCCAGCTGTCGGGGAAGCCGGGACATCACCGGCGAGACATCGCGGCTTTATCGGGAAGAGAACGGTGATATTCAAGGAGCAGAGACGGTTAGGAGGAATCGCAGAGAGTCCAGCTTCAAAACGCGCGGAGTCCTCGGCTCGGACACGATGAGGCCCGGGAGAGGAGCCGGTAATCCACACGAGGAGAGAAAAAGGCGGAGGAGGCGATCCGTGCCGAGGGGCCGCATCGCGAGTCGGTTATCGCGTTGAGCGTCGCGGCTTTTCGGGGGTGCCTGCAGACAATCCCGCGAAGGAGAGGGAGTGGACGAGGTCCTCGCGGGCGAGCGATGTTTCTTCGGTTCCGGATGGATGCGGAGAGCGGCGCAAAGAGTAAAGGAGGTCCGGTGATGTCGGGCGAGAGAAAATTAGGCAGGGGAGTGGCCATCGTAGGAGCGGGGATGTCCAACTTCGGCATGTTCCCGGACAAGGACTCCAAGGACCTCTTCGCCGAGGCCTTCCTGGAGCTCATGGATAGCGTGGACAAGGGGCTGGATCCCCGCGACATCCAGGCCGTCTGGATCGGGAATTTCAGCAACGACTTCTTCGTCCACCAGGCCCATTGGGGCCCCATCATCGCGGACCTCACCGGCCTGGCTCCCCGGGCGGTGACCAGGACGGAGGGGGCCTGCGCCTCCAGCACCCTGGCGGTGCGGGACGGGATCATGGCCATCGCCTCCGGCATGTACGACATCGTCCTGGCCGGTGGGGTGGAGGAGATGTCCAAGCGCACCACGGAGGAGGTCACCGAGGGGCTGGCCCTGGCCACCTCTCCGTACGAGGGCGCGGCGGGGTTCACCTTCCCCGGGGTCTTCGGGGCCCTGGCCAACGCCTATTTCCACAAGTACGGGGCCAACCGGGAGCACCTCATGAACGTGACCATCAAGAGCCACGAGAACGCGCCACTCAACCCCAAGGCACAGTTCAAGCAGACCATCCGCGACCTCATGGAGGCCAGGAAGGAAAAGGCGCGCCAGAAGGGGCTCCCGGTGCCCGACTGGTCGGACGAGAAAGAGGCTCTCTTCGACCCTTCCTTCAACCCCCCCGTGGCCTGGCCCATGCACCTCTTCGACTGCTGTCCCATAAGCGACGGCGCCAGCTGTGTGCTCCTGGTGGCCGAGGAGCTGGCCAGGAGTTTCACCGACGACCCCGTATACATCGTGGGGTTCGGCCAGGGGAGCGGGCGGGGCCTGCACGCCTGCCCCAGCCTGACCTCCTTCGAGGCCAACCGCCAGGCGGCGGCAGAAGCATACGGCATGTCCGGGCTGAAGCCCAAGGACATCCAGTTCGCCGAGGTGCACGACTGCTTCAGCATCGCCGAGCTCATACACATCGAGGACCTGGGTTTCTTCGGCGAGGGCGAGGCCTACAAGGCGGTGGCCGAGGGGGAGACCAGGCGGGAAGGTCGCATGCCCATCAACACCTCGGGGGGCCTCAAGTGCAAGGGGCACCCGGTGGGGGCCACGGGAGTGGCCCAGATGTACGAGGTATGGAAGCAGCTGCGGGGCGAGGCGGGGGAGAGGCAGATACCCGGGCGCGAGCTCCGCTTCGGGGCCACTCAGAACCTGGGGGGCACCGGCGGGACCTGCACCTTCACCATCTTCGAGAGGAGGTAGTCTCATGGAGGAAAGGCCGATCAGCGACATCTCCTACTACAAGTTCATCGAGGAAGGGAAGCTCATGGGCTCCAGGTGTCGCGAGTGTGGGAAGATCTACCACCCACCCCGCCACTTCTGCGAGGATTGCTTCGGGACGGACATGGAGTGGCATGAGCTGAAAGGGGAGGGGGAACTGACCACCTACACCTGCATCTTCGTGACCCCGCCCTATATGGCCAGGGAGGGATACGGGAGGGACAACCCCTACTGCACGGGTGTGGTGACCCTTGCCGAGGGTCCGCGCGTGGTGGCCCGCATCGAGGGCGTGGACGCGAAAAACCCGGAATCCATAAAGATAGGCATGCCGGTTAAGGCGGAGTTCGTTCGCGGAGGGGAAGGGGAAGAAGCCCGCACCTATCTGGCATTCCGCCCCGCCTGAGTGGCACGGCCCGCTGAGGGCGATAGTCATTGAGGTCGGGTCACGGGGGAGGGCACACTTCCGGCCGCCGAAGGTTTTCGGGGCGCGGGTTCAAGCCCTGCAGGCCGATTCGCATCTACCGCGGACCCGGACCGCGAAAAGCGAAGACCCTGCCGTCTGCCTTCAGGGTGAAGAGCGTCCCGTCCTTTCCCAGGGGCGGGGGGGTTAGGCCGTTGGACCGCATGCTGGGAAGCCACGGAGAGCCGGAGTCGTATAGCCATTTCTGCGTCCCGTCCGCATTGAGGCAATACATGTGCCCGCTCGAGGCCGCGACGTAGAGCAAACCGTCCTTGC
>NZ_JACVJJ010000042.1:0-2535 GCF_015711935.1 Candidatus Solincola tengchongensis | reverse complement strand
TCTTCGTCCCCGAGAGGGTGCCCAAGCGCTGGGTGGACGAGAAGGCCGGCTTCATCCACCCCTGCATGTCCTTCCCCCTCTCCGACCTGAGGATAAGGATCTAAGGGGTCAGGTCTTGAATCGTGATGCCCCAGGGGGTATCTGGACCTTAGAAGATCGGTCCACTGGGCGGGTGAGGTGACGTCGCCGCGGTACCGCGTCGGCTGGAAGATGGGAGGTCGATGAAGCGAGGCCGCTCTTGGAGGTAGCGCCGGCTTGACCTCTCCTGTGCCGAGCCGTTTCGAGGCGGGCAGGGGATGAGGAGAACTCGTCTCCTGGGTGATTAGATTCCTCCACTTTCCCCGGGAGGGACAGGACGAAGAGCGCGGGGCGGCGCGCCCCTTAGTGGCGTTGCGCGACCGAGGAAAGGGAAACGGTTTCGCGGAGGGCTTTAGGGAGTCAAGCACCGCGAGGAAGCGTTGGGCGCAAAAGGCCTGATCGCCGAAACCCTCCATGGAGAGGAGGTAAGCGCATGGCCGATTATGACGTCATCGTCATCGGGGCGGGGCTGGGCGGCCTGACCGCCGGGGCTCTACTCGCCGGTAAGGGACGCCGCACCCTGGTGCTGGAGCAGAGCGGCAGCATTGGCGGTTGCTGTTCCACTTACGAACGAGAGGGGTACCGCTTCGACGTCGGTGCCACCATCCTGGAGATAATGAGGCCCTTCGAGATACTCTTCCAGAGGTTGGGCACCTCCCTGTGGGAGGAGGTAAAGCTGGAGCCCTGCGACCCGGTGTACGGCATCATCTTCCCGGACGGGTCGCGCCTCGCCTATCCCGCATCCGTGGAGGAGAAGGCGGAGGTCATCTCCCGCATCTCCCCGGAGGACGGCAGGGCGTGGCTGGAATACGCGCATTACGTCGGAGATTTCATGCGCAAGGCGGTGGACAGCTTCTTCCTCGGCCCGGTGAACGGGATGCCGGACATGGCGAGGATCTTCCTACGCGAGCCGCGCCTCCTTAAGTTCCTCCCCCTCTTCGCCCGGTCCTTCGAGGACGTCATGCGCCGTTTCTTCAAGGACGAGAAGGTCCTCGATTCCCTCTCCTACCCGGGCAAGTTCTGCGGTCTTCCGCCCGCCCTGGCGCCCGGCATCTTCGCCTTCCTCTCCTATGCCGAGCACGAGGGGGTCTATTTCCCGAGGGGCGGCATGATCGCCCTTCCCGAAGCCGTGCGCAGGTGTGGCGAGAGGTTCGGAATGCAGTTGCTCCTTAACGCTCGCGTGGAGAAGGTGCTGGTCCGCGGCCGCCGGGTGGAGGGGGTGAGGCTGGCGGACGGGATGGAGATGACCTCCACTGTGGTGGTTTCAGACGTCAACGCCAGGACCCTCTACCTGGAGATGGTCGGCGAGGAGCACCTGCCATGGCTTCCCAGGTATGGGATAAAGAGCTACCGCCTCTCGGCCTCCGCACCCATGATAAACGTGGGCCTGGACCGGAGGCCGCCCCTCGACGCCCACCATACCCTGATCACGGAGTCCATGGAGAAGATGAACGAATACTGGTTCGGGGACATGAGGAAGGGCCTCCTTCCCCGGGAGACCTTCGGCCTGGTCTGCTTCCCCACCTTCTCCGACCCCTCCATGGCTCCCGAGGGGCACCACGTGCTGAACATCGTCCAGTCCGGCCCCTATGGGGTGAGGGAGATCGACTGGGACCGGGACAAGAGGGCCTACGGTGAGCGGCAGCTGGAGCGGCTGAGCAAGAGGGCCATTCCTGGTCTGGCCGATCACGTGACGGTGATGGACGTCCTCACCCCCCGTGATTACGAGCGCCGCCTGCTCCTTCCCGAGGGCGCCATCCTGGGCCTGGACATGGACCTCCCGTCCTCGGCGGTGTTCCGCCCCGCGGCCAGGTCCAAGAGTATCAGGGGCCTTTATCTCTGCGGCGCCTCCACCCATCCCGGGGGCGGCCTGCCCTCGGTGACCGCCTCGGGCATCATCGCCGCCGACCTGGTGGGGAAGTACGAGTGAGTCATGATGACCAAGCGTTACGATCTCGGGCGACCTCACCCTTGATACTGTCGAACTGGCGGGGAAGCAGGAGCAAGAGGACGACGAACGTTCAATTCTGTGCGGGAGGTGGCCTTGGCCCGTTTGAGCAGACTTAAAACTTCGATCCACAGGCGGGAGGATTCGGTAGCCGGGAACCCGCCGCCTTGAGATAGATCCTGCAGGTCGTAAGGTGAGCATTGATTCGGCGGGCCGAGAGGTGCGATTGACCGGCGGAAGGGTTATTAAAATAGATGGGCCGCTGGACCCGGTAAGGAGGCGGCGGACGTCCGGAGGGGCCGGTTGCGGTCAGGGCGGGACGGCCCGACTTTGGGTGACCGGCGGATTATGGAAGTTTATGGAAGTTTATGGAAGCCATGGGAGTTGCCCGTAGCGATGGAGGACGGCTCTCGAAGTGCTGGTGTGTGCGGGTATGAGAAGACGGCCTGGACCGAGAGCGCTTTACCGGGACCCGTGACGGCACCCTGTCCGTATGGGTGACGGATGGG
>NZ_JACVJJ010000041.1:0-39938 GCF_015711935.1 Candidatus Solincola tengchongensis | reverse complement strand
AGTATGGCCCGGCCCAGCTCGAAGACCAACTCCGCCGTCCTTTCCTCTATCTCCTCTATCCCCTTCGCTTCCTCCGCAAGACGTAGTATGATTTCGTTCAGCAAGAGAGATCACCCCTTTCTTCCTGTTAACTTAGCTTGTTTTGTCAGGATGATAGGGTGGTCTCTCGACTCTTTTCAACCCGGAAAGCGCCTACTGAAACGATACAGCACCGTATCCTCTCGCGGGACCGGACCCGGAAGCCTATGATGCGCGCCGGTGGTGGGAGAGATCCGGGTTTCCCCTCTCCACCCGGTCCTCGCGGCGACGTCTTCCAAAAAGCAGCGCAACCTTAAAATGGGGAGGCCATTCCCTGATCGCGGATGGAACGTGCGAGAGGATCATAAGCGGCGTGCGACGCTTTCACCCCAGAGAAAGGGCGAAAGAAAAGGGCCGCCCTCGCCGGAGGGCGGCCCCGCAACTCCAAGCCTACTTCACGAAGAGGGGCGCGAACACCAGGGCGATCACCGTCATGACCTTGATCATGATGTTCATGCACGGCCCGGCGGTGTCCTTGAAGGGATCGCCCACCGTGTCGCCCACCACAGCGGCGGCATGGGTGGGCGTGCCCTTCCCGCCCAGGTTCCCGGCCTCGATGTACTTCTTGGCGTTGTCCCACGCCCCGCCGGCGTTGGCCATGAAGATGGCCATGAGGAAGCCCACCACCAGGGCCCCTCCCAGGTACCCGGCCAGCGCCTCGGCGTTCCAGAGGCCGATGACGATGGGGCTGAGGACGGCGATGGAGGCAGGGGCGATCATGTAGCGCAGGGCGCCCCTGGTGGAGATGTCCACGCACCGGGCGTATTCCGCGCTGACCCCTTCCTTCCCCTCCAGGAGGCCGGGAATCTCCCGGAACTGCCGCCGCACCTCCTCCACCATCTTGTTGGCCGCCTTGCCCACGGCGCTGATGGCCAGGGCGGCGAAGAGGAAGGGGAAGGCGGCGCCCAGGAAGAGCCCGATGACCGTCTGGTAGTGGCTGAGGTCGATGGAGGACACCTTGGCCGCGTCGGTGAAGGCCCGGAAAAGGGCCAGGGCGGTGACCCCCGCCGAGGCGATGGCGAAACCCTTGGCGATGGCCGCCGTGGTGTTCCCGGCGGCGTCCAGGCTGTCGGTTATGCGGCGCACCTCCGGCGGTTGCCCGCTCATCTCGGCGATGCCCCCCGCGTTGTCGGCGATGGGGCCGTAAGCGTCCACGGCCACCACCGTCCCCGTGGTGGAGAGCATCCCGATGGCCGCCAAGGCGATGCCGTATATACCCCCGGAAACACCGAGAGATCCCGCCGCCGATCCTCCCATGGCCCAGCGTCCCGCCAGGTAGGCGGCAGCGATGGCGCCCACCAGGAAGATGATGGAAGCGGTGGTGGATTCCATGCCCACGGCTATACCGGAGAGGATGTTGGTCGCCGAGCCCGTGGTGCTGGACTGGGCCAGGTTCTTCACGATAGGGAAGGCATCCGAGGTGTAGACCTCGGATACCTGCCCGATGAACATCCCGGCGAAGAGTCCGGCCACTATCCCGATGAAGAAACCGACCGGGTTCTTGACCCCGGGGGTGTTCCTGAGGAACAGGGTGACCAGGAAAAAGGTGGCGATGGTGGTCAGCACCGCCGCGCTGTAGGTGGCCAGGGACAGTGAGCGCCCGGGATGCCCGCTCTCCTTGCCCCTGACGATGAAACTGGCCAGTATGGAGCAGGCGATCCCCACGGCGGCGATGGCCAGCGGCAGCACCATGCCCTTCCAGGCGTGGCCCGTCCCGGCGAAGAGGATGGCCCCCAGGGCCACAGGGGCGACTATGGAGCCCACGTAGGACTCGTAGAGGTCGGCACCCATGCCGGCCACGTCACCCACGTTGTCTCCCACGTTGTCGGCTATGACTGCCGGGTTGCGGGGATCGTCCTCGGGTATGCCCGCCTCCACCTTTCCCACCAGGTCGGCGCCCACGTCGGCGGCCTTGGTGAAGATGCCCCCGCCCACCCTGGCGAAGAGGGCGATGGAGGAGGCGCCCAGACCGAAAGCCGCCACAACGTCGGGGACCGAGTTCCTGCCCAGCTCGGGTATCACCTGGAGCACGGTGTTGGGCGCCCACCACTTGGTCATCAGCAGGTAGACCAAGGAGACCCCGAAGAGTCCCATCCCCACCACGGAGAGACCGGTCACCGAGCCGCCCCGGAAGGCCAGGCGCAGGGCTCGCCCCATGCCCTCCTTGGCGGCCTGGGTAGTCCGGCAGTTGGCCCGCGTGGAGACGGTCATGCCGATGACCCCGATGCTCCCGGAGCAGAGCACACCGAAGATATAGGCCAGGGCCTGATACCTACCCACGGGAAGGTCCCCGTTCTTCACGAAGATGAACATGGCCAGGGCCACCAGGAGGAGGAACCAGATGGCGGTCGAATATTCGCGCTTGAGAAACGCCGCCGCCCCTTCCTGAATGTGCCTGGAGATGGACTGCATCTTTTCGTCGCCGGGATCCTGCTTGAGCACCCACCAGGCGTAGAAACCCGCGGTGCCCAGGCCCAGTAATCCGGCGATGAGCGTGATATAGGGCCAGGCGTTCTCCATCTCATCACTCCTTTCCCCGATAGACGTTCATCCCTTCCCGCTCCTGTTCGCGCTCCCGACCGTTCGCGGCCTGCGGTCACGAGCATCGTCGATCTCAGACCCCTGATCGCCCGTGACCCTTCCCCGCACGACCGCCGGCCATCCATAAACCGCTCTGCGCTCCCCGTGTTCCGCGGTCCCGGTTTTCCCGCCGCCATGGTCCGGAAAGGCGGCGTTCTCCCGGCTCCGGACCGGGTTACGGAGTGGGGAGCTTCCGCTCCGCCACCCTCACAGAAGAGGTTCGCATCGGCTCGGCCCCTCACCGTGCGAAGAAAACCGCACGGACCGTCTCCCCGATGACCTCATTCGCAGACAACATCTTCGCGGTTTAGGCGGGGTCCTCTTCGGGACCCGCACCCGTCGCCTCCGCCCCGTGGTCGAGGGCCAGGCTTGCCTTGAAAATTCGGAATGCCGAAATTATAATTTGGGACATTCAAAATTTCAAGGACCGTGGGAGGGTCGATGAAAAGTTCTCGGCAACCGTCCTTGCTCGATCAGCACTGCGATTACCTCAAGCACATCTTCCGCCTCCAGCAGGCGCAGAGCCCCGTCTCCACTTCCGCCCTGGCGGAATCCCTCAAGGTCGCCCCTTCCACGGTCACCGACACCTTGAAGAAACTGTCCCAGAAGGGGCTCATCAACTACACACCCTACCACGGCATAACCCTCACCCCCAAGGGCGAGAAGCTGGCCGTCAAGGCCATCCGGCGACACCGTATAGTGGAGCGTTTCCTCACCGACATGCTGGGCTTCGAATGGCACGAGGCCCATGAGGAGGCCCTCCGTTTCGAGACCCAGCTCTCCGACGAGGTGGAGAGGCGGCTCTTCGTGGCCCTCAACCGCCCCAAGGTGTGCCCGCACGGCTACCCCATCCCTTCCAAGGTGGAGGATGTCCGCGTGGAGGAGACCACCCTCTACTCCCTGGAGCCCGGGGAGCGCGCGGAGGTCATCAGCGTGAAGGACGATGAGCCGGAGCTCCTGCAGTTCATGGCCTCCCTGGGTATCAAGCCCGGGGTGAAGATCAAGGTGGTGGCCAAGGACCCTTTCAAGGGCCCCCTGCAGGCGGTGGTGGGCCGTAACCGCCGCACGGTAGGCTGGCACCTGGCCAACTCCATCCACGTGCGCAAACTGGACTGAACGCGCCAGCCGGACCGGGCGGATCCCTATGGGCAGCCGTCCCCGCAAGCGCACCATCCCCATTCCTCCCAAAGGCAATGGAAGCCGGCTCCCACGCCTGCACATCCGGCGTTTCCCGACAAAAGGACCAACACCTTCAGCCACCTGTGGGGAAGAGGCCCACTCTATCCACGTCCGCAGGCAAGAGCAGAGATACGATGAAGGAAAACCGCGGGCCAAGATCGGCATGTCCCGGGTCCGTGTATAAGAAGAAACCGTTCCCCGCTATCTCCTTACTCCAAGAGCCTTAAAAGCTCTTCCCACAGCGATATACGTGGCCAGGAGAGAAAACCGCTCCCCCTCTCTCCTTTCCGGGTCGGCGCACGAGACTAAGCGGCTTCAACGATCCGATGTATCGGTCCCCGCCTCCAGGCGCGCTTCCAGCTCGGAGATGGCCTGGCGGAGCTTGCTCTGCCTGATGGCGGTGGTGAGGTCGCCCCGGGTGCGCTCGATGATCCCCCGTGCCATGTCCGTGGTGCGGCGCAGGTTACCGGTTATGGCGTCCGGGTAATCGAAGGACACCAGGAGGTAATAGATGTCGTCCATGTGGCTGAGGAGCTCGTCGCTGCGTTCCAGGTGGCCCTCTCTTATGAGGTCCAGGATGGCCCGGCGCAGCTCCCCCACCGCCTCGCCCAGACCGTTGAGGTAGGCGGGGTATTCCACCCCCAGCTCCTCGGGGCCAGGCAGGGGTTCGCGGTAGATGAGGGCGAAGGTCACCCGGGCCTCGGCGTATTCCTTCTGGGCGTCGTGGACGAAACCGGCGGTGTACACCTCGGGGTGGTCCTCGGTCATGTGGGTTATGCTCGAGGAGAGGCCTGCGGCCTGCTGGAGGAGTTTCTCCGCCTCCTCTCTTTCGCCGCGGTGAACGGCGCGGATCACGTAGCTCGAGGTCTGCACCAGGGATCGGCACAGCCTAAGCACCTCCTCCCGGGTGTTGTTCTTGGCCTCGAAGTCCGCTCTGATGCGCGCGCGCAACGCCTCCCAGTCCATATCCTCCCCTTTCCGGCACGGACGGCCCTTGGAAACCAATATACACCATGAGGGGGCAATGGCCAGCATCCTGGGTGACGCGTACCGGTCTTTTTGCCTCAGGGAGGCGCGGCGATAGGCATACATCCGGGAGAGTTCCGGCATCCTCCCGCTCGGGAATGCGGGTCTCCTGTATCCGTCCTTCGGAAAGGAGACCCGGTGGATGGGGCACGCGGAGGGTGGAGATACGTTCATTCAAGGGGACCAAGAGACATCCAGTGCGACTATGCGGGGCTCTCCGAAGGAAAGATGGCTGCGGCACGATGTATTATAATTACCCGCATACCAATTTCCCGTAAGGGATATCGAGCTCCGGGAGGTATCCTATGATCGCCAGGAGGGGAGAGCGCATCCCTCCCTTCATCGTCATGGAGGTGCTGGAGAAGGCCCAGCACATGGAGCGGGAGGGCCGCGACATCATCCACATGGAGGTGGGCGAACCCGACTTCGACACCCCACGCTGCATTAAGGAAGCCGCCTATCGCGCCATGCTGGAGGGTAAGACGCGTTACACCCACAGCCAGGGGGTACGTGAGCTGCGGGAGGCCATCTCCGAACATTACTTACAGAAATACCATGTGGAGGTGGATCCGGACCGCATCGTGGTCACCAGCGGCAGCTCCCCGGCCATGCTCCTGCTCTTCGCCGCCCTCCTGGACCCCGGGGACGAGGTCATCCTCTCCAACCCCTGCTACGCCTGTTACCCGAACATCGTCGAGTTCGTGGACGGGAGACCGGTGGAGGTCCCCGTGTTCGAGGAGGACGGCTTCCAGTACCGCCCGCGGGAGATAGAGAAGCGCTTGAGTGCCAGGACCAGGGCCATCATCATCAACTCCCCCTCCAACCCCACGGGTAATCTCCTGGAGCCCGAGGTCATGGAGGAGATAGCCTCCCTGGCCGAGAAGGGGCTCTACGTGGTCAGCGACGAGATATACCACGGGCTGGTCTACGAGAGCAGGGAGCACTCCATCCTGGAGTTCACCGACCGGGCTTTCGTGATCAACGGTTTCTCCAAGCTCTATGCCATGACCGGCTGGAGGCTGGGCTACCTCATCGCCCCGCCGGAGTTCATCCGCCCCGTGCAGAAGATGATGCAGAACCTCTTCATCTCCGCCAACGACTTCGTGCAGTGGGCGGGCATCGCCGCCCTCACCGAGGCCGCCGAGGACGTGGAGGCCATGGTGCGCACCTACGACCAGCGACGCCGTTTCCTCCTCCCCCGGCTGCGGGAGATCGGCTTCGGGGTGGCCGTGGAGCCCCAGGGCGCCTTCTACGTGCTGGCCAACGCCCGCCGTTTCACCCGGGACTCCTACTCCCTGGCCATGGAGCTTCTGGAGAAAACCGGGGTGGCGGTCACGCCGGGCATAGACTTCGGCAGCGGCGGTGAGGGATACCTGCGCTTCAGCTACGCCAACCACCTGGACAGGATCCGGGAGGGGATGCGCCGCCTGGAGGAATACCTGGTCCGGCGGGATTGAACGGCCTCCCTCCCGGAAGGCGACCGCCGGGAGGGGCGAAGGAGTCACCCCCCGGCCGGAAAGGGAAGGCCCTACCCCTCACCCGGCCTTCCATCCACCCGCGATGTTTAGGGGTTCCCGAGAACCGCGTAAGCGGGATAGGCCGACCTTTCGGCGGGTCCCGTGAGCCTGACCATAAAGGGACAAGAGGCGCCCTGGTCACACGGGAGGGGATTATGGGGGGCCGATTCGCGGAGCCCGCTGCTTCGGGGAAGGCCCTTCATGCTCAACGCCGGTCCACGATGCGCGTGGCCTTGAGGATACGGGAGGGGTCGTAGATCTCCGGGGACTGCACGTATTCGATGTGCGGGGTTATCCCCACCGCCTCGCGTACCCTGGCCACCACCTCTTTCTCCAGGTCCTGGCGCAGCCTCCCGGCCACGGAGAGGCGGAGGGTCAGCCGGTCCGGGCTCAAGGGGTCGCCGGGCCTTTCCTTCTCCACCACCAACTGGTATTCCACCACGCCACGCACCGCGGCCAGCTGGTTCCTCACCGCCTCGGGATTGACCAGCCTCCCGTCCACGCGGATGACCTTGTCCGCGCGCACGGCGTAGGTGGAGCCCATGCGGATGACCAGGCGCTCCCCAACCCTCCCGCAATGGGGACAGGCCCCTCTCTCCAGCGCCGCCAGGTCTCCCACCAGGTAACGGAGGAGCACCGTGCCACGCCGGTCCAGATGGGTGAGGGCTAAGAGGCCGAGCTCGCCCTCGGGAAGGGGGCGCAGGGTCCGGGGGTCCAGGACCTCCAGGTGATAGAGGTCGGGAGCAGGGTTGTGGTCACCCCCGGACTCGCAGCACTCCACGAAGCTCCCCTGGAACTCGGTGAACCCGTAGCCGTTGACCACGAAAGCCCGCGCGGCCTCGCCGGTAAGGTGGGCGCGCATCTCCTCGCGCATCCCCTCGGTCACCGTCTCCCCCAGGGAGAGGATCACGCGCACAGAGGAGAGGTCGGCCCCCGCCTGCTCCCCCCGCAGGATGAACCTCCTCACCTGGCGCCCCATGCCCGCCAGCACGGTCGCCCGGTGCCCGGCGGCCAGCTCGAGGGCCTCGTCCAGGGTGCGGTGGAGGGGGAAGCCCGGCGCGTCCCTGCCGGTGAGCGCGTTGACCAGCCTCATGCCCACCGAGGAGGCGAGGTGTACGGTCCGCTGGAAACCAATGTGCGGCAGGTTGCCGTAGGGGAAGAGATTGAGGAGGGTATCCCGGGGGGTCATCCAACATATCTCCGCCGTCCGGCGCATGGCCAGAGTGATGTTGTACATGTCGTAGGTGGTGTTGAAGAAGGGAGCCGGCGTCCCTGTGGAGGTCCCCGAGGTGTAGGTTATCTCGTAGGTGGCGTCCAGTTCCCCCGGCGGGTCCACGGCGAGGAGGAAGGCCAGGGGGTTGCGCAGGTAGGCCTCCAGAGGGGTGACCGGTATCCTCTCCAGGTCCCCGAGGGATTGGACCTTGTCCACTTCCACCCTCTCCCGGCGGAAGAGCTCCCGGTAATAGGGGCTGAAGCGGGCGGCCAGCTCCAGCTGCCTCCTCAGGTTCCTCTCCTGGAGGCCCGCCAGTTCCTCGGGACTCATCCAGAGTGGATTCCGGGTTTCCCGGCGGTACACGCTCCAGGAGCGCGCGAATTCCCGGGCTCTCTCCGGGGTCACCTCTCCGGCTTTCATCCCGTCAACCACCTCGACAGCCGATAACGCCTACGACGCCCGCCGGGTGACCTCCCTCCGCCCGGCGCTCTTCCATTATAAACCCCTCCCGGCCGGCCTCCCGGAACCCCGGGCCGAGGCCACGCCGCCTGCCGGGATCCCTCGCGGCCCGCAACCGCGCCCTTCCGAATCCACCGCATTCGCCGAAAATGAAATGAAAGGCATGTTTGGTATTTGGCAAACCCAGGCAATCGCGCTGCGAGGCGGACTTGAGCCTCCCGCTACCTGCACTCATCGCGTTCGGCGGCTTGCTGCTCGCAGGATTCGCCACACTCGCCGACGTTAACCTATATGGTATATTATGGTATTTGACACTCCGACATTACCGCTGCGAGGCGGACTTGAGCCTCCCGCTCCCGACACCTCTCGCGTTATGCGGCCGTCCTCCGCCCGGTTTGGCGCGGCGGTCTCGTAAGGCAAGAGGGATACGGAGATTCATGGCCTATGGTATCTCGCCCCCCTCGAGCGGAAGGGCCGAGCTCACCCTCCTCCCCCTCACCGCCGGCAACCGTCCTTCGCTGAGCTCGCCCGCGTAGTTCGGTACTTGGCAATTCATGGTATATGGTAATATTTGGTTATCGCCACAGGACGAGGATGCCTGCCTTCCCTCACAGGGTCCCCTTCCCCGCCGGCCACCATCCCTCGCCGGACTGGAAGGTGCAGATCCCGCTCGGCTCATGCCATCCCTTGGCCGCCGAATCCCGGGCCTCCCGCATCTCCCGCCACCGGCCCCCATCCCGGTCCCGGAACGCTCATTCCGGAGGCTATCAGGTGGCCGCCCTTTTCCCCTTCCGTTCCCGGCTTCCTCTCCTTCACGTCGCAGAGGAGAAGGGTGAAATCGTCCTCCATGGCCGCCCCGCAGAAACGGCGCAGCACCTCCACCAGCTCGTTGAGGAAGGCCTCCGCGGAGCGCGACCCCGCCTCCTTGAGGAAACGGCGCAGCCGCTTCTCCCCGAAGGGACGGCGGCGGGAGTCGCGGCAGTCCACCACCCCGTCGGTGTACAGGAAGACCCGGTCGCCGGGCTCCAGGTCCACCTCCTCCACCTGGAGGTCCATGCTCTCGAAAGCCCCCAGGATGGTGCGCCGCTCCGAGGGGAGGGTTACAACCTCCCCGCCCCTGCGGATGAGGTAGGGGTCGTTGTGGCCGGCGTTCACGTAGCGGAAACGCAGC
Organism: Candidatus Solincola tengchongensis; assembly: GCF_015711935.1. Lineage (NCBI taxonomy): Bacteria > Bacillati > Actinomycetota > Candidatus Geothermincolia > Candidatus Geothermincolales > Candidatus Geothermincolaceae > Candidatus Solincola > Candidatus Solincola tengchongensis. The sequence continues at coordinate 30,715 of NZ_JACVJJ010000041.1, read as the reverse complement.
GTGCGCAGGTCCAGCTCCCCGTAGAGGATGGTTATGAAGCGGTCCTCCAGGCGGTGGGGGTAGAGGGCCTTGTTGGCCTTCCGCATGACCTCCAGGGGATCCCGGCGGTCCACGGCCTCGGCGCGCACGGCGCTCATGGCCAGAGTGGCCAGCATCGCCGCCGGGATGCCGCTGCCCGCGGCGTCCCCCACCACCACCACCAGACGGTCTCCGTCCACCCAGTAGTCGTACCAGTCGCCCCCCACGATACGCGCCTGCTCCATGTGGGCCACCACCTTCACCGCCTCGTTCTCCAGGGAACCCTGGGGAAGCAGCGCGCTCTGGATGCTGGCGGCGATGTCCAGCTCCTTGTCCATCAGGGCCAGGCGATGCATGCGTTTCTGCTCCGTGATGTCCCGGAAGACGCAGATCACGTTCTCTATCTGCCGTTTCTGATTGCGGATCACCGAGAAGGACCCGCTTATCCACACCTTCCCGCCGTCACGCCTCTCGTACTCCATCTCCGGGAGCACGGCCCTCTCCCCTCGGAAGGCGGCCTCCACCGGGCAGTCCAGCATGGAACAGGCCCCCGGCTCCGGGTTCTCCTCCCGGTAGAGGACCTCGTGGATGTGCCGCCCCAGGGCCTCCTCCTGCCGCCATCCGAAGAGCTCCCCGGCGGCCGGGTTGAAGAGGACGATGTTCCTCGCGCGGTCCACGACCATGATGGCCTCGGGGTTGGCGGAGACGATGGCCTCGCTGCGTTCCCTTTCCCGGTAGATGCGCTCGTTGGCCTCCAGTTCCTGGAGCCTCCGCTCCCGCTCCTGGATGCGCTGGCGTAGCCCGGCCTGGGAGATGGCCACCGCCGCCTGGGCGGAGAGGACCCTCACCGTCTCCATCTCCTCGGGCTCGAAGGAACGCGGGGAGCGCACGTTGCCCAGCACCATCACCCCCGATACCGCGCCTTCCCGGAAGAGGGGGACGATGAGGCAGGACCTCAACCTGAAGGAGGTAAGGTGACCACGTTCCACGCGAGGGTCGCTGCCCACATCCGCCACGGCCAGCATCTCCCCCCTCCGCACCGCTCGGCGCGTGACCAGGTCGGCCTGGGAAAGGGGGAGGCGGCTTCCCTTGAGCCGCCGGTTCAACGGGGTGGTCAGGCCATGGCCCCTCACGAACTCCAGCTCTTCCTCCTCCGGGTGGTAGAGGAAGAGGATGCACCTCTCCACCCCGGCCACCTCGGCCACCTTGCGCAGGACCACGCCCACCGCCTGGTCGAAACTCACCGCCGCCGCCGCCTCCTCGGCCAACTCCTTCATCATCTCCATCTCCCGGGCTCGCCTCCTCTCCAGCTCGAAGAGGCGGGCGTTCTGGATGGCCACCCCAGCCTGGGGGGCGAAGGCGGCCAGGAGGGCCATGTCCAGGCGGTCGTAGGAGCGGGGCTCCGCGTCGTAGAGCTCCAACCCTCCAAGAGGAGTGTGATCCTTGAGGATGGGGCAGGACAGGGCGGAGCGGACCCTTCCACCACGGGTGGGGACGGGGAGGGAGAGTCCTCGGAGCCTGTCGTCCGCGCCGCTGACCGGCGCCCCCGTCCGGAACGCCCGGCCCAGCAGGGTGCGCTGGGGGTCCACCCGGCGCCCCTTCGTCCACGGGGGGGCCAGCCCCATCTGGGCCACCAGGACCAGCTCCCCCCCTCCCTCCTCGAGGAGGTAGACCGCGCCCATGGGGGACTGCACGATCCCCGCCGCCACCTCCAGGATCTGGTTGAGCACCGCCTCCAGGTCCATGGTCGAGGTTATGGTCCGCCCCACCTCCAGAAGACCGTGCAGCTCGCGGAGCTGGCGGCTGACCATCTCGTCCTTGGTCTCCAGGTAGGAAGCGGAGAGGGCGGCGAGTATCTCGGCGTTCACCTCCCCCGAGGCCTTGAGGAAATCTATCCACTCCCCGGCGGCGACCTCACCTTCCTTAACCGCCGGGAGGACGCGGTCCCAGATAATGGCCTCCACCAGGAACACCGCCCTCACCAGGTCTCCCAGGGGGATGTTCTGCATCACCCGGCTTCTCCCCACCCGGCGGGCGTAAGCGTAGAGCTCGTCGCGGGCCGCATCCTTCCTCACCAGAAAGCCGGTGGTCCTGCGGATGAGCTCGGTCAACTGCCTACGGACATCGGCCCTGGCTTCCGCGGAGAGAGCGGCATAGGTGGGTATGTTGCGCTCGAAGGTCTCCTGTATCTCCCCCACCAGGCCGGCGAGGCGCAGGGAAAGCTTGCCGGCGAAGTCGTTCAACATCGGCCCACCCCGTGACCTTTCCCCCTCTGCGGGGCGCGCACCGGCCATCAAGGGACCTCCTCCTCGACCAGCCCCCGGCACGGAGAGGAAGACTCGCCGCCGGACCCTCACTCCCGGGCGGGCTTGACCCTTGCGCCCCGCCCCTCGAGAGGGCCTCCCGGCGCCTTGAAGGGTAGACAAGACAGCCCTCGGAGGTCATTTCCTTCCTCAAAAAGTATATGTGGCGGGGAAAAGGTCTGTCAAAAAGCGGAAGAGTTCCCCCTTCGGCTCGGCGCGATAATCTCCCGTAAGGTATGCCCTCCATACCCGCGGACAATAAGGCAGCGGAGCGAGCGGAAACCGATGCCCTCAGTGCGCCGAACAGGGCGGTGAGCGGAGGGGCAGGCCTTCAAAGCCCCTAAAGAGGCGGCGTCACGGCGCCTGCGTCAGCTGGAGGCTTACCGTCACGCAAAATCCCATTCCGGGCGGTCCGGGCGAGGCTGCGAGCGGCGCGGCGGGAAAACCTTGAGGATGTGTCGGGCCCGTGAAATCCAGGGGGGCCCGGGGGCTCAGCGGGAGGCGGCCTCTTCCTGCATGCTCTTTATCTTCATGAGCTGGGTGCGATAGGAGCGCTCCATCTCGTCCAGCTTCATGGTGATGTAGACGATGGTCTCCCGGAGGGAGGGTATGAGCACGTGCTCCAGGGCGTTCACCCGCCTCCTGGTGCGCTCTATCTCCTGGGCCAGGAGACTCACGTTGTTCTCCATCTCCGCCAGCCTCACCAGGTCGGGCAGGAGGTCCCGGTAGTTGAGGAGGGCGGCGTCCAGGGAGAAGGGGGTGGAGATGAAGCTGTAGCAGTCGAAGTCGCCCTCCGTGCGCACCTCGAAATGGGGCACCCTTACCCCCATGATGTTCGCCCTCTCCACCTCCACCTCCAGGCTCACGGTGGGGACGGAGAGGGACTCCTCCACCTCCTCGGTGATGGCCTCGGAGCGGGCGATGGCGAAGATGAGATGGGCGTCGGCCAGGCGGGACTCCACCTCCCGGCGCAGCTCCCGGCTCTCCTGGACCAGGACCATGAACTGCTTCATGAGCTCGTCCAGCTTGTCCTTGAGCAGCTTGTGGCCCCGCTCCGCGATGGCCGCTCGCTTGCGCAGCTTCAGGAGCTCCATGCGGTTGGGGTTCACCTGGATGCGCGCCATCTTCCGCTCCTCGTCTCAGGATCCTCCGTCCCCGCCGCCTCAGCCAGCATTTTCCATATATTTCCTTATATGTTCCTCCTTCACCCGCTTCAGCTCGGCGCGGGGGAGGATGCGCAGGAGGTCCCAGCCTATGGCCAGGGTCTCCTCTATGCTGCGGTCCTCGTACTCCCCCTGGCGGATGAAACGGTCCTCGAAGGCCTCGCTGAACTGGACGAAGAGCCTGTCTTCCTCGGAGAGGGCCGCCTCTCCCAGGATGACCGCCAGCTCCTTGGCCTCCTTGCCTCGTGCGTAGGCCGAGAAGAGCTGGTTGGATAGAGGGGAGTGGTCTTCGCGCGTCTTGCCCGGGCCGATGCCCTTCTCCTTGAGCCGGGAGAGGGAGGGCAGGACGTCGATGGGCGGGTAGATGCCCCTCCGGTGCAGGTCACGGGAGAGGATGATCTGCCCCTCGGTGATGTAGCCGGTGAGGTCGGGTATGGGGTGCGTCTTGTCGTCGTCGGGCATGGAGAGCACCGGGATCTGGGTGATAGACCCCTTGGCCTCCTTTATCCTCCCCGCGCGCTCGTAGATGGTGGCCAGGTCGGTGTACAGATACCCGGGGTAACCCCGCCGTCCGGGCACCTCCTTGCGCGCCGCGGAGATCTCCCGCAGGGCCTCGCAGTAATAGGTCATGTCGATGAGGATGACCAGGACGTGCATGTCCAGGTCGAAGGCCAGGTACTCCGCGGCGGTGAGAGCCATGCGCGGAGTGGCGATGCGCTCGATGGCCGGATCGTCGGCCAGGTTGATGAAAAGCACCGCCCGCTCTATGGCCGCCGTGGAGCGGAACTCCTGGATGAAGAACTCCGCCTCCTCGAAGGTGATGCCCATGGCGGCGAAGACCACGGCGAACTCCTCCTCCGCCCCCAGCACGCCCGCCTGGCGGGCGATCTGGGCGGCGAGGCGGGAATGGGGCAGCCCGGCCCCGGAGAAGATGGGGAGCTTCTGTCCCCGCACCAGGGGGTTCAGGCCGTCGATGGCCGAAATGCCGGTCTGTATGAAGTCGGTGGGGAAGTCCCTGGCGTAGGGGTTTATGGGGTTCCCGTTGATGTCCAGCCTCTTGTCCGGGATTATGCGCGGGCCCTCGTCGATGGGGCGTCCCAGTCCGTCGAAGACCCGGCCCAGGATGTCCCGGCTGACCGGGAGCTCCAGCCCGCGACCGGTGAAGCGCACCTTGGTCCGGGCGATGTTCAGGCCGCTGGTGGCCTCGAAGGACTGCAGGAGGACCAGGTCCTCCTCCACCTCAAGGACGTTGCCCAGCCCGACGGTCCCGTCCGGGAACTCCACCTCCACCAGCTCGTTGTATTTGGCCCCCTCCACGCCCTCCAGGAGGATCAGGGGCCCCACGATCTCTTTGACCGTCAGGTACTCCTTGAGCATCTTCTCCGACTCCTTCCCCACTAGCTACCCGCCGCAGGCACGGGACGGGCGCCGCTTCCTGCCTTTACGCGGCGCATCCCGATATCTTCCAATCTATTCCATTCGCCGCCCCGCCGCGCGAGCCTCGACAACGCGGCCCCCCAGGCGGCGACATTCCTTCCAATCTCTTCCAGTCAAGTCCCCGTGCAGAGCCCCGTCCGGCCCACTTCCCTCAGGCCCTCACCTCCGAGGCCTGTCCGGCCAGCTGCTCGGCCACCTTCTCCTCCAGGCGGTCGAAGCGTTCCAGGTCCTCCTCGGGGATGAACTTGGCCCGGGCGATCTCCTCCTGCACGGGGAGGTCTATGAGCTCCTCGATGGGTCTCCCCTTCTCCAGCTCCCGGGCCGCCAGGCGGTGGTAGGTCATAATCAGCCTGAGCAGCCGGTACTGCTTACGCAGGGAGGTGAAGGCGTCAGCGTCGTCGAAGGCGTTCTGCTGCAGGAAGTCCTCGCGCAGGGATTTGGCCGTCTCCATTATCAGGCGCTCCTGGTCGGAGAGGGCCTCGATGCCGATGAGGCGCACCACCTCCTGAAGCTCCGCCTCCCTCTGCAGGATGCCCATGGCCTCCTCGCGGAGCTCGGCGTAGGCCGGCTCCACCTCCCGCCTCCAGTAATCCTCCACCTTGTCCAGGTAGAGGCTGTAGCTGTTCAGCCAGTTGATGGCCGGGAAGTGGCGGGCGAAGGCCAGGCGGTCCTCCAACCCCCAGAAGACCTTGACCACGCGCAGGGTGGCCTGGGTGACCGGCTCGGAGAGGTCGCCTCCCGGTGGAGACACCGAGCCGATGGCGCTCACCGAGCCCTCCCGGCGGTCCTTCCCCAGACATACCACGCGGCCGGCCCGCTCGTAGAAGGCGGCCAGTCGGGTGCCCAGGTAGGCGGGGTAGCCCTCCTCGCCGGGCATCTCCTCCAGCCGCCCCGATATCTCCCGCAGGGCCTCCGCCCAGCGGGAGGTGGAGTCGGCCTGCAGGGCCACGTGGTAACCCATGTCCCGGTAGTACTCGGCAATGGTGATGCCCGTGTACACGGAGGCCTCGCGGGCGGCCACCGGCATGTTGGAGGTGTTGGCGATGAGCACCGTGCGCAGCATGAGGGGCTCCCCGCTGTAGGGGTCGGTGAGCTCGGGGAACTCCAGGAGCACGTCGGTCATCTCGTTACCCCGCTCCCCGCAGCCCACGAAGACCACGATCTGCGCGTTGGCCCACTTGGCGATGGCGTGCTGCAGGACGGTTTTCCCCGAGCCGAAGGGGCCGGGCACGCAGGCCGTCCCTCCCTTGGAGATGGGGAAGAAGGTGTCCACGATGCGCTGTCCGGTCACCAGAGGCTCGTGGGGGGTCATCTTGGCCGCGTAAGGGCGGGGCCGGCGTACCGGCCAGCGCTGCATCATGCTCACGGGGACCTCTCCTTTGGGGGTCTCCACCACGGCCACCGTGTCCTCCACGGTGAACTCCCCCTCTTTTATCTCCGAGACCCTTCCCTCCACCCCCACGGGGACCATCACGCGGTGGGCGATGACCTTGGTCTCCGGGACGGTGCCCAGGATGTCCCCCGGCCCTACCTCGTCCCCCACCTTCACCGCCGGGGTGAAGGCCCACCTGCGTTCCCGGGAGAGGCCGGGCTCCTCCACCCCACGGGTCACGTAGTTCCCGTACTTGGCCCTGATGACGTCCAGGGGCCGCTGCACCCCGTCGTATATGGAGGTCAGAAGGCCCGGCCCCAGCTCCACGCTGAGGGGCTCGCCCGTGGAGATCACCTCGTCGCCCGGCCCCAGCCCCGCCGTCTCCTCGTAGACCTGGATGGAGGCCAGGTTGCCCCGCAGCTCGATGATCTCCCCCATGAGGCGGTCCTTCCCCACCTTGACCAGGTCGTACATCTTGGGCTCGGGCAGGTCTCTGGCCACCACCAGGGGTCCGGAAACCTTGACCACCACTCCCGCTTCCATCTGGCTCTCCCCTCTATCCTCTCACGTCACCGTCACAAGCGTTTCTTCACCTTGGGCATGTTGCCAGATTATTCCATATGTTTCATCTCTCCAGGTCGGCGCCCACGGCCTTCACGATCCGCTCCCGAAGGCGGGCGGCCGCCGTCTCCCGGGTCCCGGTCACCGCGGGAACCACCAGCACCACGGGGAGCCCCCCTTGGGGAGGGAACCCGGGTATCTCCCGCTCCAGGACCTCGAAGACCGGCTCGGTGACCATGACCACCGCGTATCTCCGGAGGTCCAGTTCCCGCCAGATGCGCGGGCCGTCCTCCGGAAGGGGGGCGACGAAGGTCTCCACCCCCACAGCCTTGAATCCCAGGGTGGAGGTCCTTCCCCCTATCATGGCCATCCTCAGGGCGCTCATCCTTATCCTTCCCTTTCCTTCCCGGTCCGCGGTCCCCTCTCGGGCAGCGAATCCCGGGGCGCCGGACCGGGTATCGACTATTCGATGTACAGCTTGCGCAACATCCGTTCTATGGCCTCCGGGGCCAGGTTGTGCAGCTTTCCCATGAGGATCATGCGCACCATGGTCACCTCGTTCTCCCTCGCCCGCACGAAGGCGAACACCGGCTCCACTCCCGCGGAGATGCGGCGGCTGGCCCGCAGCATGTCCATGATGAAATCGTCGCTGCGGCGGTCGAAATCGCTCAGGCTCGGCTTCTCCTCGCCCTCCCCCACGATCTCGAGGAGGCGGGAAGGGTAGCGGGCCCGCTCCAGCTTCCGCAGCATCGCCTCCTCGGGATCGCCGTAAGCCTCCATCAGATATGACGTGGAGATGTGCCCCCCCTCCACCAGGGACCTGCGGACGGACTCCGGGTCCTTGCCCAGCCGCCGGGCACGGAGAAAAGCCTTGAGGTTGGCGAGATCGATGGCCGTGCGGGCGAACTCCTCCAGGAACCTGCTCCCCTCCCGGCGCGCCAGGAGTAGGTGATACCTCAGGAAATACCCGTCGAGCAGCGTATCCAGCTCCTGCGGAGAGAGCTCCCTCCCCTTCACCTCCAGGACCACTTCCCGGTACGGGGAGGGGAGTTCCGAGGGGTCCTCCACGCCGCGCTTCAGGACTTCCACGCTCAAGCTTCCCAGGCGCGGCAGCAGCGCCTCCTCCCCCTCTTCGGCCCGCCTCGCCTTGAGGAGGACCTTGAGGTTGTGGAAGTCGTAGCGGCAGTGAAAGAACTCGAAGAGCACGGAGTCCTTGGGCAGGGCCTCCCGCAGGAAGGCGTAGACGTCGTGGAGATAGGCGGTAAGCCCGTCGTCCACCTCCCGCGCCGTGGTCGCCCCGGCCAGGTAGTCGCCCATCTCCACCTCCTCCAGGATGTGCAGGGCCTCCTGAAAATCGGCCTCCACGAGCCTCCCCACGTGGTGGGGCATGAGGAGCTTCCTCTCCTGGGCCCTCACCCTCCCCACGGCATGGCCGTAACGCAGCACGTCGTGGAAGGGCTTGAAGACCGGCCTCCGCAGAGGGGTCGCCCTGTGGGGCTTCTGGGCCTCCTCTTTCCCGAGGTCCAGGGGTTCCCGTTTCCAGCTGGGCCTCCCGCTAAGTCCCCGGCTCACGGCCATGGCGCCATCCCCGTCCTCTTTCTCACTCCGGACCGAAGAGGAGCCTGCTCACGGCCTCCTCGCTCTCTTCCCACACCTTCTGGAGCAGGGCCTCCACGGAGAGGTTCACCTCAAGGCCCCTGCCCCTCAAGATCACCCCCCGGTCAAAGGGGGCGTCCTCGGGGGAGAGGCTCAACTCCCCCTTCTTCCCCGCCTGGGAGAGCTCCCGGTTGATCTCCTGGAGAAGCCCTCCTTCCAGCAGCCTCCGGTCGTAGGGGGAAGCCGTCAACACCTCGTCCCCGTTCACGACCCCGGAGAGAACGGCTTTCCGCAGCCATTCGCCGTATTCCTCCTCGGGGAGTTCCCGGAAGCGGCGGCCCGCCTCCCGGACCACCTCATCCAGCAACCCCTCTTTGGCCGCCAGGAGGTCCATGCGGCCCTCCAGCCGAGCCCGGCTGAGGATCTTGAGCCGCTCTCCCTCCGCCCGCATCCTGTAGGACTTGCGTATCTCGTCGGCCTCCCTCCGGGCCTCCTCCTCGGCCTCTCTCCTAATGCGAGCGGCCTCTTCCTCGGCCTCGGCCAGCAGGCGCCGGCTCTCCTTCCGGGCGTCCTCCTCTATCTTCTCCAGCAGTTTCTCCAGGGACATCTGGGGCTCCTCAAGGGGAAACTCAGATCCCGAGGGTGCCGTACAACGGCTTGATGACCACGAACAGGTAGATGATGGTCACGATGAGCGAGAGCACGGCGTAGGTCTCCACCAGGGCCGGAAGGACCAGCGCCCGGCCCATCTCCTCCCGCCGCTTGGCCACCATGGGCGCCGCTCCCACGGAGGTAAGGCCCTGGTATATGGCGGAGGTGCAGCAGACGAAGGCCACCGGCAGGCAGGCCAGGAAGATCTGGAAGCCCACCCAACCGGGCAGGGCTCCCCACCCCGAGCCGGGCTTCATGACGAAGGCCACCACCACCCCGGTGATGAACCCGTAGATCCCCTGGGTACCGGGTATGACCACCAGGGGCAGGAGCGGACCGAAGAGGTCCGGCATATCCACCAGGATGCCCCCGGCCACGTTGGCGATGTAGGTTATGCCCATGGCCGAGCCGGTGCCTCCCCCGATGACCGCCAGGGCGGCGCCCAGAACCGCCCAGTGTACACCGGAGAGTCCGCCGAAGGTCGCGTTCATGCCTTACCTCCTTGAAGATCGTCGATAACCACTTTCTCCGTACGCAGGCCGAAGGGCCGGAAGGGCTCCCCTCCGTCCTCGTAGAACTTCCCGAAGAACTCCACGTACTGCAGCCTGAGCGGGTGCACGAAAGCGCCAAGCAGGTTTATGAGCAGGTTGAAGATATGGCCGCCGGCCAGGATGGCCACCATGAGGACCACGCCCAGGACGGGAATGGCGAAGATCATGCCGGCCATGCGGTTGATCACGCTCCCGATGGCCACGGTGGCCATTCCCAGAGCGTAAAGTCGTAGATAGGAGGCCACGTCGCCGATGGTGGCCCCGAAGAGGCCGTAAAGGTTGTAGAGCCCGCCGAAGAACTTGCCCAGGATGCTCTTGCTGGAGATGTTGGAGAGGAATACCACCCCCGCAGCGCCCGCGGCCAGGGCCCACGTCCCCGCCGTCTGCACCGGCTTGACCTTCACCCCGGCACCGAGGGCCATGACCGCCAGGCCCAGCCACATGAGGAGGGTGGTCCCCTGTTCGCAGAAACCCATCCACACCGAGTTGTGGCGCATGTTGTCGTACATCTCGATGGCCACCCCTATGGATATGTGGATGAGTCCCAGCGCGGCGCAGATGAGCATCATGGGGATGGGGTTGAGGAGGACGTCGAGGGTTCCCGGGAATTTGAGGACCGCGGGCAGTGCCTCCCCCTCGATGCCGAACCAGCCCCGGGTGAACACCCCCACCACCATGGAGGCGATCCCGCAGTAGAGCATGAGGCGGAAGAAGCGGCGCACGGCCTCGGAGAGGTCCAGTTTGCGCAGCGCCAGCCAGGAGCCGAGAGCGATCAGGGCACCGTATCCCACGTCCCCGATACACATCCCGAAGAAGAGGACGAAGAAGGGGGCCACGAAGGGCGTGGGGTCGGTCTCCCCCGGATTGGGCAGGCCGAAGAGATTGATGAGGCTTTCCGCGGGCTTTATCCCCCCGCGGTTGACGAGGAGGGTGGGCGGGAGATCTTCCTCTCCCGGCGGCTCCAGGGTCACGTCCAGGGTGTCTCCCAGTTCCTCCAGCGCGAGGAGCACCTCCTCCCCCCGGGATTCCTCCACCCATCCCTCCAAGGCCACCACCCGGTCCGTGCGCAGGAAGTTCTCCTGCACCTCCTCCTTGAGGAGCAGGTTGCGCAGGTAATCGTTGAGAGCCAGGAGCTTGGGCTTGAGGGGCAGTTTCTCCCTGATGCCCTCCACCAGCCTCTCCCGGGCCGTGGCCTCCTCCTCCAGGCGTTTCCGCAGGCGCGCCGCCTCCTCTTCCGGTGTGGAGTCCACTCCGGGGAAGTGTACCTCCTCCAGCTCGTACCTCTGGGCCAGCTCCCGGAAGAAATCCAGGTCCTCCCGGTGCACGGCTACCACCATGAAGAGGCGCTCCCCATCCCGGCGCAGCTCCTCCCACCAGGAATAAGGGCAGGCCTCCTCCATCTCCCTCTCCCAGGCCGGATAGTGTCCGGCGCCCAGTACCGCAAGCCTTACCTCCACCCATCGGAGCTCCCGCAGCTCGCCCAGAGGAAAACGGAGCTCCTCCCAGAGGCGCAGTTCCTCGACGGATCTCCCTATCTCCGCGATACGGCTCTCCACGTGGCGGAGCTGGATGTCCAGGTCCTCCAGTTCCCGGTAGAGGGCCTCCAGGTCCACCTCCTTCTCCACGCGCAGGAACTCCTCGTAGGTGAGATGTGTCCTCCCCTGCAGGAGGCCGCCCAAAAGGCCGCCCTTCCTTTCCTCGAAGCGCTCCAGGAGCTCGATGAGGAAATCGCACCGCGATATGGCCAGCTTCAGTTCCCGCACCTCGGAGCGGCAGGGTACGGCCAGCTCCTCCAGCTCACCCTCCATGGCGGAAGGGAGGTTCACCACGTGCACGGCTCCCAGTTCGTAGAGCCTCTGGACGAGCTCGTCCCTCCTCTCCGCGGGGACCAGAATGGTGGCTTTGAGCATCCTGGCGACGGGCATCTCTCACCTCTCCGCCACGTTAAAAGGAGGCCTTTCCGGCCTCCTTCAATCCCTTGAGCAGGAGCGCTACCGCCTCCTCCTTCTTGATTCGGGCGGCATCCAGCATGGCCGATTTCCTCCGGGAGAACTCGGCGGCTATCTCCTCCGCTTCGCGCCCGGCCTCCTCAATCCTGCGCTCCAGTTCCCTCTCCCCCTCCTCGCGGGCCCGCTTCCTCTCCGCCTCCCTGTGGGATTCCGCCTCTTCGCGGGCCTTCAGGACCAGCTCCTCCGCTTCGCGGCGTGCGGCGGCGATGACCTCCGAGGCGGACGCCTCCGCTTCTTTCACCATCCTCAGCTTCTCCGCCGTGGTCCTCATCTCCGTTTTCCTTTCCCTCTTCCCGTACAGAAGGGACGACGGCTCATCGGGCGGTGCCCTCTCCGAGGATTGTCCGTGTGCCTCCCTCCGACCTGCGAGCTTTTTTCAGTTAATCGTAATTTTATTTTCGGAATACCAAAATTTTTTTCCGACAAAATATTAATGCTATTCACCTCCGTTGACAAGCACCGTTTTGGCCATCAAGGCGTGCGCGCCGGGAGGCTTCGCGTGTAGAGTAAATGGATTGCGCTCGACGGTAGTTTGCCCCTCCCCAAGGGGACGAGGGAGGCCCGAGACAATGGCAGGTAATCCCTGGCCGGCGGACCTCACCCGGCGAGAATACGCTTCAGTTCCGCCTCCCTCTCCGGCTCGGTGACCGCGATGACCGTGTCTCCCGGCTGGAGCACGGACTCGCCCTGGGGGATGATCACCTCGTCGCCCCGGATGATGGAGACCAGCACGCAGCCCTGGGGAAGCCCGAGGTCCCGCAGGGGGACGTTGCAGGAGCGGCAGCGGTCCTCGGGAAGGTCCAGCTCCACTACGGCCAGCCTCCCCTTCTTCAGGGTGTGCAGGGTGATGATGTCCCCTACCGTGGTCCGTTCCTCGATGAGCTCGGCGATGACCGTGGTGCTGGATATGGCATCTATGCCCAGGCGGTTGAATATCTTCTCGTTCTTGGGGTTGTTCACCCGGGCCACGGCGCGGGGCACCTGGAAGTGGGTCCGCGCCAGCTGGCAGGCCACCAGGTTGTCGTCGTCGTCACCGGTGACCGCGGCGAAGACGTCGGCCGAACCCACATCGGCCTCTTCCTGGAAACGCATGTCGCAGCCGTCCCCCTCTATGACCGTCGCCGAGGTGCGAGAGGCGATGCTTTCGCACAGCGCACGGTCACGTTCGATGACCGTGACCCGGTGGCCGTTGGCCTCCAGTATCTCGGTCAGGAAGGAACCCACCTTTCCCCCGCCCATGATCACCACCCTCACCGCCACTCACCCCCTACGCGGTCCGTGTACGGGACCCCAGGCATGTCCCCTCGGGCCACATCCGGCCTTCCGGGAAAAAGCGGCGAACGCCGTGGTTCTTCGCGGGTGGTGAGAGAAGAACCAGTGATCATGAGGGGCAAGGCATGCCCTCCACGACAACCGGGGATATAGTAGCAGCCGGTGAACCGGAGGGCATGAAGGGAATCCTCGCCTCCCGTTCCTGGGGATTCCGGCCGCGTGACCATGTGCCCTCACCCTAATCCCAGTATCCTCCTGATGTCCTCCGCCCGGTCCGCCTCCGAGACGAAGAGCACCTTGTCCCCTCGCTGTAGGACCAGGTCGCCGCGGGGGATCAGGAGGTGCCGGTCGCGAAGCACGGTGGCCACCAGGACCTGGGGCGGGAGGTCCAACTCGCCGATGCTCTTGCCCACCACCCCGCTCCCCTCCTCGACGAGGACCTCCTCCACGGCCAGGTTCTCGCGGCGCAACTTCAGCAGGGTGACCATCTCCCCCAGGGAGATCTCCTCCCGCACCAGCTGGACGATGATGGAGGCGCTGCATATGGCCTCGTCCACCCCCCACTCGGCGGTGAAGAGCCACTCGTTCTTGGGGTTGTTGACCCGCGCGAAGACCATGGGCACGCCGTACTCGAACTTGGCCAAGTAGGAGATGACCAGGTTGTCCTCGTCGTCGCCGGTCACCGCGGCGACCGCATCCGCGCCGGCCGTCTTCGCCACGTCCAATACCTTCGGCTCGCAGGCATCGCCGTGGACGATATCCGCATCCGGGAACCGGTCGCGCAACTCCTTCACCCTGTCCAGCCTCTTCTCCACCAGCACCACCTGGTGTTCCTCCCGCAGGGCTTCCAGGAGATACCTGCCCACCATGCCCCCGCCCAGCACGACGATACGCATTATCCGCCCCCCTCACTTCAGGCCCAGAAGCCTCTCCAGCTTGGACTGGCTCTCCTTGGCCACGGCCACGTACAGGATGTCCCCCTCCCGGAGGACGGTCCCGGGGATGGCAAGCCGGGCGCTTCCCTCTCGGACCACGGTGACCACCTGGACCTCCCCGGGAACGTTGAGGTCGGCCGCCTTCCTTCCCGCCAGGTGCAGGGGGAGGTCCAGCCTCAACAGGTCCACCTCCCCGCTGCCGAACTGGAATTCGCTGTCCAGCTCCCCGTGGGAGATGTAGCTCAGGATGCGGTGGCCGGCCCAGGCCACGCTGGCCACGGTGGGGATCCTCAGGCGGCGGTAGATCTCCGCCCTCCGGGGGTCGTAGATGCGGGTTATCACCCGGGGCACGTGGAAGTATTCCTTGGCCAGCCGGGCGCTGACGATGTTGCTGTTGTCCCCGCTGGTCACCGAGGCGAAGGCGTCCGCTCTCTCTATCCCCGCCTCGATCAGGGCGTCGCGGTCGAAGACCACCCCCTTGACCTTCTTGCCCGAGAAACCCTCCCAGAGGTTCTCGAAGGCCTCCGGGTCCTTGTCGATGACCGCCACCGTATGGCCCTCCCTCTCCAGCATGTAAGCGAGGTAGGACCCAACCCTTCCGCATCCGCCTATGACCACGTGCATCGTCTCACCCCCGCGCCGTCGATCCCTCACCCTTTACGTGGAGAACACGGGCTTTCCGCCCCTCTTACCATTTCCTGCCAGAAGCCTTTTTCCGACGACCCTCGGCAGCATCCGCCGCCGGCCCCGATCGGTCCCTTCCGGACCCCGGTTCCATGCCTGCCCCGGCCTTTTCCATCCCGCTCCCCGGCAAGCAAGGAAAGCGCGAGTGGATACAATTCGATAGTAACACCCGTATATCTCCGGTGCATCCGCGGCGTTGCCGTCGTTCGCGGGAACATCGCCGCCCTGCCCGCTCTATCGCCTCGAGCATGCCCCCTCCCTGGCGTCGCCTCTCCCGCTCCCCGCTCCCGGGCCCCGTGGTGCCCGCTCCGCCCTCCCGGTCATCCCTCGTCCCCTTTTTTCCTCCGGCGCAGGTAAGCGCGCACCAGGGCCTTCCTTATCTCGTCCGCCAGGAGGCAGGTGGGGATGAAGGGAACCAGGAACAGCCAGTCCTTCCAGGCTATGGGCGCCGTCTGGAAGACGTTGTTCAGGAAGGGCACGTAGACTATGAGCGCCTGCAGGGAGAGCTCCGTGGCCACGCCCAGGAGGTAGAGCCGGTTGGTGTGGAACCCCACCCGGAAGATGGACTCCCGCGTGGTGCGGCAGGCGAACCCGTTGCCGATCTGGGTCATGACGATGCCGGTGAGGGACATGGTGGTCGCTTTCACGTAGGTGAGGGGCTGCGCTTCTTTGATTGCCCGCAGCTCGGCTCCCCATCTCCAGCCGAACATGTTGAGGTAACCCAGCATACAGACCAGGGCCTCCAGGGGGCCGAGGAAAGCGTAGGCGCGCAGGAGGACGCGGATGTTCAGAAGCCTCTCCTCCACGGGCCGGGGCGGCCGGTCCATGATCCCCGGCTCGGGAGCCTCCGTCCCCAGGGCCAGGGCGGGCAAGAGGTCGGTGCCCAGGTCCACGGCCAGTATCTGGATGATGGTTAGGGGCAGGGGGATATTGAACAGCACCATGAGGATGAAGGGCACGATCTCCGGGATGTTGGAGGCCAGGATATAGGTGATGAAGCGCCGGATGTTGTCAAAGATGGCCCTTCCCTCCTCCACGGCGGCCACGATGGAGGCGAAGTTGTCGTCGATGAGGATCATGTCCGCCGCCTCCTTGGCCACGTCCGTCCCCGCCCTCCCCATGGCGATGCCGATATCCGCGGTCTTCAGCGCCGGAGCGTCGTTCACCCCGTCGCCGGTCATGGCCACCACGTGGCCCATCTCCTTGAGCGCCTGCGCTATGCGCATCTTGTGTTCCGGGGCCACGCGGGCGAAGAGCACCTCCTCTTCGCTCAACCGCCGCTTGAGCTCCTCGTCGCTCATCTCCTCCAGGTCCGTCCCGGTTATGATGGCCGGCTGCCCCTGGACCATGCCGATGCGCCGGGCGATGGACTCCGCGGTGAGGCCGTAATCCCCGGTGATCATGATCACCCGGATACCCGCCGTGCGGCACTTGCGCACCGCCTCCTCCACCTCGGGGCGCGGTGGGTCCATCATGGCCGCCAGGCCCACGAAGGTGAGGTCCGTCTCCGTGTTCTCCACCTCGTAGCGCGTGAGGTCGTCGGGCACCTCCCGCACGGCAAGGGCCAGGACGCGCAGGGCGGAGCGGGCGTAGCGGTCGTTTACCCCCATGATGCGGTCGCGGTCCTCGGGGCGCATCTCACGGACCCCCTCCCGGTCGAGGACGCGCGTGCAACGGCGCACCACCTCGCCTGGAGCGCCCTTCACGTAAGCCCTCCTCGACCCGCCCTCCTCGCAGATCACGGTCATCATCTTGCGGGAGGAATCGAAGGGGAGTTCGGCCACCCGGCGGTGGTCTCCGCTCACCTTCCCGGGGTCCAACCCGCCCTTCATCGCCAGCACCGTTAGGGCCCCCTCCGTGGGGTCCCCGATGACGCGCCATTTCTCGTCCTCCCGCACCACGCGGGAATTGTTGCACAGCACCGAGACCAGCAGCGGGTCTCGGAGTCGCTCCGTTTCCTCCGCCGAGAGGCGCTTCCCTCCGTCCCCCCTTCCGTTGCCGTTCCTCTTGAGGAACTCCCCCACCGGCGTGTAGCCCACCCCCCTCACCTCCACCTCCATCCAGGGCACCCAGAGGGAGCGGACGGTCATCTCGTTCTGGGTTAGGGTGCCCGTCTTGTCCGTGCAGATGACGGTGGTGGAACCCAGGGTCTCCACGCTGGATAGCTTCTTCACCAGCGCGTTGCGCCGGGCCATGCGCTGCGTGGCCATGGCCAGGGCCAGGGTCACCGTGGGAAGCAGGCCCTCGGGTACGTTGGCCACTATGATGCCGATGGCGAAGATGAGGTTCTCGGTGAAGGGCAGCCTCACCACGAACTGCCCCAGGAGGAAGAAGATGATCCCCAGGCCCACGGCCAGGACGGCCACAAACTTGGTGATGCGCTTCATCTGTACCTGGATGGGGGACTCCTCCTCCTCCACGGTCTGGGTGAGTTTGGCGATCTTGCCGAACTCGGTGTCCATGCCCGTGGCGTAGACCACGGCCCTCCCGCTACCCACGCTAACCGTGGTCCCCATGAACACCAGGTTGAGGACGTCGCTGAAGGAGAGCCCCTCCTCGAGGACCGGCGCCGAGGAGCGGCGCACGGGTTCGGATTCTCCGGTAAGGGCGGAGTTGTTGGTGCGCATGTCCGCGCAGGCCACCAGCCGGGCGTCGGCGGAGATGTGGTCGCCTTCCCGCAGGACGATGAGGTCGCCGGGCACCAGTCGAGTGGCCTCGATCTCCTTTTCCTCACCGCCGCGGATGACGGTGGCCATGGGTGGGAGGAGCCTTTTCAGGGCCTCGGTGGCCTTTTCCGCCTTGTACTCCTGGATGAAGGTGAAGACGGCATTGACCACGATGACCCCGATGATGGCCCAGGCCAGGGGGGCCTGGTCAGCGATGAAGGCCAGTGCGGCCCCTATCCAGAGGAGGATGGCGAAGAAGTTGGTGAAGTGGGCCAGCAGTTTCTTCCAGAGCGGGGCCCCGCGTATCTCCCGTATCTGGTTGGGCCCGTGCTCCTCCAGGCGTCGGGCCGCCTCCTCCTCGCTGAGGCCCTGGGGTGAAGTCCCCAGGAAGGTGTAGACCTCCTCGGGATTCAGCCTGTATATGGCCTTCACGTCCTGCATGGGACAGCGTGCCTTTCCGTCTCGCCGGCATCATGAGCGCAACATCATCAGTAAGCGAAATATTATCACGCCGCCGGGAGAGCGGACCAAACCGGTTTAAAGAACAGGCGCGGAGTCCCTCAGGAGGCGGGGGCCGACCTCCTCTTCAAAAGGCGGCTCCCGAGGAACGCCGCCGCGGAGAGGGCCAGGGCGACCGCCAGCTTCCCGTAGGAGAACGGGTGAGGGATGGGATAACCCGGTTTCACCACCTCGAGGGATACGCCCTCAATATCCGTATCTCCCCCATGTTCCCGGTCTGCGCGGTGAAAGATGCCCCTGACCCGCACCCGGTCGCCGTGGTGCTTGTAGCCCCCCAAGACCTTCACCTTCTCGGCCTCCGCACGGGGAAGCACCACCCCTATGCCGTAGTTGCTGAGCCCGGCGAACTCCCCACCCTCTTCCAGGCTCCGGCGGCTGTAAGGGTCGTCGTTGACGGTTATCCAGGCCTCCTCTCCGCGCATCATGACGTCCCCCACCACCTCCCCCTCGACGACCACCTCGCGCCCGTCGTACTCCTGCGCCTTTTCCACCAGCTCCTGGACAGTCACCTGGCTTTCCGCGCCCCGGGCCGCCACGGAGGAGAGAGCGAACGACGCGGCGGCCAGCACCAGGGCCGCCAGCCAGAGGAGAGGATGAGGAGTGGAGCGCTTCATGGGCCCTACCTCCCCCCTCTTCCGCGGGCCAGGGCCCCGAAGAAACTCAGGAGGGCGATGACGGACATGAACTCCAACCTCCCCGCCCACATGGCGAATATGTAATAGACCTTGAGGGCGGCGGGCATGAGCGGAGAGGTGAGGCCGGCGGAAAGCCCGGTGTTGCTCCCCGCGGAGACGGCGTCGAAGAAGGCCACCGACGGTTCGTACCCGTAGGCTATCCCCAGCATCCCCCCCATGAAATAGGTGATCACGTAACAGAGCAGGACGAAGAAGACCCCTTTTACCAGGGCGTCGTCCAGCCATATGTCCCGTATGTGGTGGATCTTCTCCGCCACCACCGCCCTCTCCGGGGAAGCCAGCCTCCGCAGCTCGCCCCGGAAATAGCGGTAGAGGATGCCCATGCGCAGTCCCTTGAAGCCCCCTCCGGTGGAACAGGCGCTGGCGCCGACGGCCATGGCCAGGATCACCGCCCACATGGCCAGAAACCCGAAGTCCCGGTAAAAAGAGACCGAATATATGGTGCTGTTCCCGGTGGTGGTGTGGCCGCTGACGAGATTGTAGAAGCCCTTGCGGAAGAACTCCATGAGACTCCCGAAAACCCCAACCTTCCCCAAGCCCAGAGAAAGGAGGAAGGTGGAGAGCATCAGGGTTAAGGCGAAGGACCTGGTCTCCACGTTGCGGTATATCTCCTTCGCGTCTCCCGTCCAGACGGAGTAATGGAGGGCGAAGTTGAAGGAACCGATGACGAATATGACCAGGGTGACGAGTTCCACCGTCAGGCTGTGGTAGTAGAGCAGGTTCAGACTCTGGGGAGCGAAGCCTCCCGTGGACCAGGCGCCCATGAACAGCCAGACGGCGTGCAGGAACCCCCTCCCCGCGGGCATCCCCTCCCTCACCAGGGCCGCCCAGAGCAGGGAGCTGCCCACGGCGAGATAACTCAGACTGATCATCCAGATGGCCCGCGCGGTGTTGATGACGTTGGGCAGGAGCTTCTCCTCCTTGCCCTCGCTCACGTAGATCTTGAAGGATCCCGCCGTGCCCGCGAAGAGGAAGGTGAGGGCGATGACTATGATCCCCTGGCCGCCGGCATAGGTCAGGAGATGCCTCCACATGTTGAGGCCGTGCGAGCAATGATCCAGGTCCTGGAGGAGGAAAAGGCCGGTGGTGGTGTAGCCGCTCATGAGGTCGAAGCAGGCATCCAGGAAGGACTTGAAGTGCCCGGAGAGATAATGGGGGATGGCCCCGAAGACCATGGCCGTCAGCCATCCGGCGGAGGCCACGATGAGGCCGTGAAACCACCGCAGGTCCCTCTCTACCCGGCAGGTGCTCTCCGTGACCAGCCAGAAGAGGACGCAGGCGGCGATGCCGATGAGGAAATCCAGGGCCACGTTCCATTCCGAACAGACGAGGGAGGTAAACAGGGGCGCGAGCATTATCAGCCCGACCCCCAGGATGACCCTCCCTATGGCCCAGGCTATGATCCTGACGTCCGCTCTGGATGGTTTGAGGATCATGTGGCCAGCGCCTTCACCACGAACATGAGCAGTAGGGCGGCGGAAGCGAGTGCCGCCACCGCCATCACCTCGACGAGCATCCCCCGCGCATAACCCAGGAGTACCTTGCCGCGGCTCTCTCTGCCGCTTCCTCTTCTCC
Organism: Candidatus Solincola tengchongensis; assembly: GCF_015711935.1. Classification (NCBI taxonomy): domain Bacteria; kingdom Bacillati; phylum Actinomycetota; class Candidatus Geothermincolia; order Candidatus Geothermincolales; family Candidatus Geothermincolaceae; genus Candidatus Solincola; species Candidatus Solincola tengchongensis. The sequence continues at coordinate 10,708 of NZ_JACVJJ010000041.1, read as the reverse complement.
CCTCCCTCAACCCCCTCAACCTCCTTCCAGCCTTCGACTTACCCATGGTGGGCCTTCAGGTCAGGAGGAGGCGGCGGAGCTCCTCCTCCTTGTCCACCGCGGTAACGGCGATCACCGAATCGCCGGGCTGCAGGATGTCCTCGCCGCGCGGGATTATGACCTCTTCTCCCCTGACCACGGAGATGAGCACACATCCCGGAGGCAGCCCGATCTCCTTTATCCTGCGGCAGCAGGCCTGGCTACCGCCCGGAGGTATGTCCACCTCCACCACTACCACCTTGCCCTTGCGCAGGGCATGAAGGGTGATGATGTCCTCCACCGTGCTCATGCTCTCGATGAGCCTGGCCACAATGGTGGTGCTGGAGATGGCGTCGATGCCCATCAGGTTGAAGATCTCCTCGTTGGCGGGGTCGTTCACCCGGGCCACCAGGCGGGGAACCCCGAAGGAGGTGCGGGCCAGTTGACAGGCGGTGAGGTTGTCGTCGTCGTCACCGGTCACGGCGGCGAAGACGTGGGCTCGGGACATCTGGGCCTCCTCCTGGGAGTGATAATCGCAGGCGTCCCCGTGGATCACCAGCGCGTTGAGGTCCCGGGCCAGCCGTTGGCAGTCCCTCTCGCTCTTCTCTATGACCGCCACGGCGTGTTTCCTCTCTATGAGCCTCTCGGCCAGGAAGGAACCCACTTTTCCGCCGCCGCCGATCACGATGTACATGGTCTTAACCCCTACTCCCCGCTTTCTTGCGCAGGTATGCATCCAGCTTGACCAGGGACCGGTCCGAGGCCAGGGCGGTTATCTCGTCCCCCTCCTCGAGGACCGTTTCTCCTTCCGGGAAGACGACCTCGCCACCCCGGACCAGATAGGCTATCCACACCGGGACCTGCCTCTCGCACCAGTCCATGGTCTGTCCCCACCACCTCGGCGGGCAATCGAACTCCACGAGGTTGAGGCTCCCCTCGCAGCATCGCGCCCTCCGCCTTATCAGGGGCTTTACGATGGCCTCCATGATGGACCTGGCGACCAGATGGGTCCCGATGACGTAATCTATCCCCAGGGCACGGTAGGTCTCCTCCTTGTCCGGGTTGTAGATGCGGGCCACCACCCGGGGAATCCCATAGACGTTCTTGGCCACCTCCGCGGTCATCAGGTTGGCATTGTCGTAATTGGTCACCGCCGCCAGGGCATCGGCCTTCTCCGCCTCCGCTTTCTTCAGAGTGCCGATGTCGAAGGACACGCCCTGGACCACCTCCCCTGGAAATAACTTGAAGAGGCGGTCGAAGGCGGAGCTGTCGCGGTCGATGACCACCACCTGGTGGTTGTCCAGGGAGAGCATCTCCGCGAGCTGGGCGCCCACGCGCCCGCAACCGGCGATTATCACCCTCATCCTCTCCCGCCTCCGGTGAAAAAGCGGCTCCCGGGCACAAGGACTTACGCCTGCAGGCCGAGGTTTCCCAGGATGTCTTCCAATGCCTTCCAGGCCGCCCTCCTGGCGGCGATGACCACCGTATCCCCGACCAGCAGCCGCATATCCTTCTCCCAGCGTATCTGGCGGCCGGAACGCTGCAGGGCCAGGACGCGGGCCTGCCCGTTGACCTCGAGGTCGCCCACGGTCATCCTCCTGGCCAGCCAAGGGACCTTGAACTCCATGACCCTCACCCCGGGATCGTAGCGCTCCTGGTGGATGAGCACCTCGCCCTGCAGGAGCTTGTGCATCATCCTCTCCGCCACCAGGGTGGTTCCGCAGACGTAGTTCACACCGAGCTTCTCGAAGACCCTCCTTTTCTCCGGGTCATAGAGGCGGGCGATGACCTTGGGGACGTCGTACAGTCTCGAAGCGATCTCGGCGACCATCAGGTTGGTGTTGTCGTAATTGGTCACCGCCGCCACGGCGTCGGCGAACTCTATGCCCGCCTCCAGCAGGGTGCTCTCGTCGAAGGCGACCCCGGTCATGGTGATGCCGTTGAACCCGGCCGGCAGGCGGAGAAAGGATTCCTCGTCCCGGTCGATGACCACGACGTCATGGCCTTCGTAGGAGAGCAGTTGGGCAAGCTGGGCGCCCACCCTTCCGCAACCGGTGATTATGACCCGCATGGAAAGTATCCTTGCCCGAGGTCCTCGCCTTACGGTACCTTCCCGAGCTTATCCATTCTTTTTACTCTCGGCTCCATACCTTGTCAATAAGGGATGACGGCCTCCAAACGCCGCGTTACCGCAAGGCATGCCTTACCACACCGGGAGGTAGTGGCCCTGCCGCTCACGGGACGCGGGACGTCATTCCGGCGGGTGGGAGGCCAGGGCGGCGGCCCCGTTCCGTCAGGCCCTCCGCAGGAGGCCTTCAGCCTTCCCCGCGCTCGCCGAGAAAACGGGCATAACCGGCCAGCTTTCCGGCCACCCGCACCGCCCTCTCAGGGGTGGAGGCGGTGAAGACCCCGGAGTCGCGCATGCGGAAGGAGGCGGAGCGTTCCCCTTCGTTCACGGCCACGGCGATGATGGGTTTGCCCTCCTCCTGCATGAGGCGCTTGATGCGGCGCACCACGGCCAGGTCCGTCCATTGCAGGGCCTCGGAGGGGTCGATGCCCCCGCTGCCCTCGCGGCTGCGCCCGCCGCGCTTGCGAAGAGAGTCCCGGAACCCCTTCCAGACGGAGAGCTGGAAGAAGGGGAGCAGCCTGGTGCGTCTGAGGAGTATGTTCAAAAAGGGGCGCACGGCGGTCTTGAACATGTTCTCCAGCCAGAAGTCACGCCCCATGAGGGTCCCCATGCTGATGACCATGTCCACCTCCGGGCAGCGGGCCAGGGCGTCAATGACCCGGAAGTGGTTGGAGCGCTGCACGTTGCCCACGATGTCCACCGGGTTGCGGCGGCTCCAGAAGGCCGGGAGGTAGCGGTCCAGTTCCTCGATGACCCGGTCCGGGAGGACGGCCATCTCCAGGCCCTCGCGGTCGAAGTAATCGGCGGCGGCCACTCCCCAACCCCCACCCAGGGTCATCACCGCCGTGCGCGGCCCCCGGGGCACGGGAAGGGAGGAGAAGGCGGCGGCCAGGTCCACCAGCTCCTCGGTGGTCTCCGCCTCGATGATGCCCGCCTGCTCCATGGCCCCCCGGAAGAGCTCGTAGGGCCCGGCCAGGGAACCGGAATGGGAGAGGACCGCCCGCTGTCCCTGTCGGCCCTTGCCCGCCTTGAGGGCGATGACCGGCTTACGGGGGGTGATGCGGCGGGCGACTTCCAGGAATTTCCTCCCATCCTTCACCCCCTCGATGTAGAGGATGATGGTCTCCGTCTCCGGGTCCTCTCCCAGGAACTCCAGCCAGTCGCTGATGTCCGTGTTGGCGGCGTTGCCGCTGCCGATGAAGCGGCTGAAGCCCACCCCCTTGCGGTATCCCCAGGTCATGAGCTGCACTCCGAGATTCCCGCTCTGGGAGACGAAGCCCACCCCGCCCTTGAGGGGGAAGACCGGGGCGCCCAGGCAGCACAGGGAGCTGGTCTTGCTGTAGATGCCCATGGTGTTGGGGCCCACGATGGTGATGCCCGCCCGATTGGCGACCTCCGCCAGGTGGCGCTCCAGCCGGGCGCCCTCCTCGCCCACCTCGCTGAAGTTGGAGGAGACGACGACGGCGTTCCTCACCCCCTTCTCCGCCGCCTGGGAGATGACGTCGGCCACCTTGCGCGCCGGGATGGCCACCACCACCAGGTCGACCTCCTCCTCGATATCCAGTAGGGAGGGGTAGGCGGGAAACCCGAGGACGCGCTTCTCATGGGGGTTGACCATGAATAGCTTTCCCCGGTAACCTCCCCCGATGATGTTCATGGGCATGTTGAAACCCCATTTGCCGGGCAGGTTGGAGGCCCCCACCACGGCGATGGAGCGGGGGTTGAAGAGCCTCTCGAAATCCCTTTGAAATCCGCCCACCTTCCGCTCGCCTTTCTCCGATCCTCTCTGATATCCACGACGTTCATTGTTCTCAGATTATAACCGCTCCCTCCGCCGCGTTGAACCATTAGGTTAGGGAGCCCTCGGAGATAGAGCCTCATGTTGAGAGAGGGACCCCAAACCGCTAGGGTTTGGAAACGCGAGCTCTTGGGCATCACCCCAACCCGGAGGATCGCTAAAAGTCCGGCGTGTCGCGGGATATCCTTGACCTTTATCCAAAAAGGTTCAATATATTAATTATTATAATTTTTAACGATCTTCGCGGATTGCGTTAAGGAGACGGGCTTTGACGATGAAAAAGGAGGCGCCGCACAAGGCGGGCGGCTTTCCCGAGGAGCTCGAGGATCAGATCCTGAACGCCTCTCGCATCATGGTCAATATCCTGGCCGAGTCCCTCCTCCGGGAGAGGGAGGAGCAGATCACCGTTCCTCAATTCCGAGTGCTGGACATGATACACAACCACATCGACAAACCGGCCCAAATAGCCGCCATGCTGGGCATAACCCCGCCGGCGGTCACCTCTCTCCTGGAACGCCTCGAGGAAAAGGGCTGCCTCCGCCGCACGCCGGGAAGGGAGGACCGGCGTCGCGTGGAGCTGGCCCTAACCCCCATGGGCGAGCGGCTGGTGCGCAAGGTCAACGCACACCGCAAGAGGTACCTGAAGGCCGTGCTGGAGCGCATGAATGCCGAGGCGCGTCGGGATCTGGAAAGATCCCTGCGGGAATTCGTATCCGCCTATATCAGGGCGAAGGAAGGAAGCTGACGCCATGCTCAAGGACATCGTTCCCGAAAGCCCCCATTTCCTGGTCACCATGGTCGGCGTGGCCCTCCTCTTGGGATGGGGGGCGGGACTCCTCTGCCGTCGCATCAAGGTGCCCATGGTGGTGGGATATATCTTGGTGGGTATTCTCATGGGCAAGTCCGTCCTGGGGATCTTCAACGACGATAACTTCGGCGGGTTGATCTACTTCACCTACTTGGCCCTGGCCTGTATCGGCTTCGACATCGGAGGGGAACTGGCCTTTCGCAAGCTCCGGCACCTGGGTAACTCCATCCTCTGGATCTCGGTGCTCGAGTCAGCGGGAGCCACCGTGCTGGTGACCCTCGCCCTCTATGTATTCACCCGGGATATCCCCCTGGCCCTGGTGTTCGGTGCCCTGGCCTCAGCTACGGCTCCGGCGGCCACCGTGGACGTGCTGCGGGAATACCAGGCCTCCGGGCCTCTCACCACCACAGTCTTCGCCGTGGTGGGAATAGACGACGCCGTGGCCATCATCATCTATGCCTTCGCCATCTTCCTGGCCAAGTTCCTCCTCACGGGTAGCGAGGTGAACGTGGCGGAGGCCGTACTGCGCCCCTTCGGGGAGATCCTGGGAGCTCTGGCGCTGGGGACGGCAATGGGGTTGGCCTTCCTCTCAGTGGTGCGCAACTACACGGCGCGGAGGGGCCTATTGGTTCTCACCCTGGGGGCCATCGTCCTCACCACCGGCCTGGCCAACGTCCTGCACTTCTCCCTCATCCTGGCCAACATGGCCATGGGCATGGCCGTGGTCAACCTCACCAGGTGGCGGAGGGAGGACCTCTTCGAGATAATGCGAGGTGTAACCCAACCACTGTTCGTCGTCTTCTTCGTCGTTGTGGGCTCGCAACTGATGGCCGGAAGGCTCCTCCGGCTGGGCTGGATAGGCCTCCTTTACATCCTCTTCCGTTCCTTGGGGAAACAGTTGGGAGCCACTCTGGGAGGGAAGATATCCAATGCCCCGGAGAATGTCCGCAAGTATCTGGGGCTGTGCCTTTTCTCGCAGGCCGGGGTGGCCATTGGCCTTTCCATCCAGACCATGCTCGAACTGGGGGGAGGCAACTTCGGGACGGCGGGCGTGGAACTGGGGACCAAGGCCATAAGCGTCATCGCCGCCACCACCCTTTTCTTCCAGCTCATAGGCCCACCCTTCACCCGCTACGCCATCATCAAGGCCGGGGAGGCCGGGACATGAGAAGAGCGAGGTGAGAACCTTGAGGGGCGAAAAACAAATCTATCTGGAGGGCAAGGTGGAGGACGTGATGACCAGGCAACCCGTCTGTGCCCGTGTGGATGAATCCCTGGAGAGGCTTGTGGAGCTGTTCAAGACGCACAAGTTCCACGGCCTGCCCGTCCTGGACGAGGAGGGCCGGCTGGTGGGCGTGGTAAGGGACACGGACATCACCGCCATATTCGCCCGCAAGGACCCCGCCAGCCGGGTGTACAGGAGGGTGGAGGACATCATGCACAGGCCCCCTCCCAGCATTAACCTGAAGGACTCCATTCAGAACGCGATCATGAAGATGTTCGCCGACCAATCCCGCTTCCTCGTGGTCACCGACGAGGAGGGCAAGATGGTGGGCGTGGTCACCCGCATCGACCTTATAAAGGGAATCCGCTTCCGCGAAATGAGCGGAGAGGGAAGTGGCGAAGCGAGGGGTTGAAGTGCTACTCGCGAGACTCCATAAATCAATACATATAAAAACGAGGGTCCCCATGGTCATGGCGGCCATGGGAACGAGTCGAGTCCACCCCGAAAGGGGCGGGAATCGGTCCCGAATTTCCCGCGATCACGCAGAGCAGCCCATGCATAGGTGGAGGTCGGCATGGGATGAGAGGGATGTTCGTGAACTTCTCAACCCGAAAGCAGCGGAAAGGATTGGCTCGATATTGTGGAGGGGCACATCCCGAAGTCCTTACCGCCGTTCACGACCGAAAACCCGCTAAATCGCATGTCCTGACATGCAAAGGTCGGATTCGGTTCCCGGGCAGGAGGGAAAAACACCAAGTCCTCGGGCCTGGAAGAAGATGAACCCTTGCCTTTCCCGATGCTCATCCCATCAAAGTATTGGGCCGTGCCCTCATCACTTCTCAATCTCCTCGATGCGCCTGCGGACGGCTTCCAGCTGTTGAGAGAGAAATTCGGCCCTGGACTTGAGGAATTGCAATTCCCTCTCCGCATCTACCGTAAAACCGGCCTCACCGGAGAAGCTCGCAGACGGTTCGGCTTGCCAAGTCCGATCCTTCCCGGGGTTTGCCACCTCCCGGCCATCAGGTACTCGGCGCAGGGCCCCAGACCGCTGGGACTCCTCCCCACCCTGCCGGGGCTGTAGCCGAGTCTCATCCAGCCCGGAAGACCGGTCAAACGGTACATATTGCGGCATCCGTAACCTGGCATGATGCTCACCTCCTTCCCGCCTTCGCGCATCTCGAGCGGCCGCGGTTATCGGCCACCGAGAAAAGGTGCATCAGCCATCTTCACCGTCACCATGATATTAATTATATGGGCTTATGTAAATATACCATCGCTGGCCGCCGTACATCGCTGGCGAGAAAGAAGGGGTAGGAAAGCAATAGAGTAACCCGTAGGTGGGTTACCAGTCGGAGCGACCCGTCCGAGGTGGTGCCGGAGAGACCTCGGATTGGTATAATCATCCTGTTCATGTACCTTATTTAGGGGAAGGAGCCGCACGGTGGAGGACCAGTACCTGCGGGAGCTGCTCAACCATCTGGAGGAGGGCCTGCGCGAGGAAGCCCGCGAGCTCTTCAAACCGGAGAGGTTCGACCGCGAGCAGTACATCTTCATCGACCAGGACGAGGCCTCCCACCTCTATGTCATGGAGGAAGGCATCGTGGAGGCCAATATCGTCCACGGGGACGGCAAGCTCTACATCTTCGGCTTCCTCTACCCTGGGGACCTCTTCGGGGAAGGGGCACTCTATGAGGAGGGGGTATATTCCTATTCCGCGGTGGCCCGCGAGGACTCCCGGGTCTGGCGGATCAGCTGGGACGACCTGCAGTGGCTGGCCTCCCGTGACCCTTACTTCGCCCTCTACCTCACGCGCCGCCTGGTCATGAAGCTGGACCAGGCCTACTACAAGGAGCGCTGCATCGCCGGGGAAAAGGTGGAGAAGCGCATCGCCTGCGTGCTCCTCAAGATGGTGGATGAGGTGGGGATAAGTGACAAGTGCGGTCTGGTCATCAACACCCCCCTCACCAACCGAGACATCGCGGGGCTGGTGGGCTCCACGGAGGAAACCGTCTCCAGGGTGATGAGCCGCCTCAAGAAATCGGAGGTCATAGCCTCGGAGGGAAAGTTCCTCACGGTGAGGGATAGGGAGGCCCTGCTCCGCTACTTCGACGGACTCTAGAAACTACCCACGGCGACTTCCGGCCACGGCGACTTCCGGCCAGGCCCCTCGCCCGTCCATGGGAAAGGCGCTGCATCGGGTCACCTCGTTCCCTCGCCGGGCGGCGGAATGCGGATGACGGCGGTCATGGTTCGTGGAAACGCGATGGGTTAGATTTATAGAAGGCAAGACCGAGAACCTTCGCGGAAAGGAGATGCGGGAATGGCCAAAGCGAAGCTGCAGGAAAAGGGAGGACTGTGCTGCCCCCATTGCGCGGATTCCAAGTTCCCCTGCGTGACCATGGAGAAGCAGATGCGCAGGGGAGAAAGCTCCGGGAAGGAAGCGGCCGAGGAAAGGGAAAAGCCGGGGGCACGCGGGTAGGGAGCCGTCGGCGGCATTCCCGTCCGGGTGGGAGACGCTGGGTATAATCGGGAGGGCGCTGGTACGCCCTCCTTCAAGTTGGAGCACCTTTCCCGCACCCGACCGAGGGGGCGGCCCCGGGCAAAGCAGCGAGGATACCTCAACAAATCGTGACGGTTTCACGGTGGCATGGGTATCGATTGGCGGCCCGTCGGCTGGGCATGGACCGGCACCGGCCTTTGGGGACCTCTAACCCCTTTTGCTTGCGGATAAGCCGCTTCCCGGGAGATTCCAGCCCATTGGATGGAGCATCCCGCCGAGCAGCTCACCGATAAGGGAAAGACGGGTTCTCATGCCGGACATCATGAATATCTAGAAGGGAAGACGGTGATGACCCGCGCCCTCGACGTTGCCCTCCAGGGCCTCCGGGACGTCAAGGCCTTCCGGCGAGAGGAGATGGTGGTAGATGGAAAAGAGAGCTGGCCCAGAAGGGGAGAAAGGGCACGAGGGCTTCAGGTTCTCTCCCCGGCCCAACCGAGCGGGGGAGATAGGATGGATGCCCTGGGGAGAGGAGGCCTTCCGCCGCGCCGAGCGCGAGGGAAAGCCGGTGCTCCTCTCCATATCCGCGGTGTGGTGCCACTGGTGCCATGTGATGGACGAGACCACTTATTCTGACGACCAGGTCATCGAGCTCGTCAACTCCCTCTATGTGCCGGTGCGGGTGGACAACGACCGGAACCCGGACATCAACCGCCGCTACAACCAGGGGGGCTGGCCCACCACGGCATTCCTCTCACCCCGCGGGGCACTCCTGGCGGGAACCACCTACATCCCCCCGGAGACCATGCGCAAGGTGTTGCGGAGGATCTCCGAGCTCTACCGGGAGAACAGGGAGGCGCTGGAGGGCCAGTCGCCCCTAGAGGAGATCCGGGCTTCACGCCCGGGATCTTTGGACGTCTCGCTGGTCAACCAGATTTCCTCCTCCGTCCTTGCCGCCTGGGACCGGGAGCAGGGAGGGCTGGGGCGGGAACCCAAGTTCCCCCACCCCGAGGCCATTCTGCTCGCCCTGCGCATGCACCGCAAGGAGGGCGGAGGGGAGTACCTGGATTTCGCCCTCCAGTACCTGAGAGCCATGGCCCGGGGTGCACTGCGGGACCCGGTGGAGGGCGGTTTCTTCCGCTATTCCGTCACCCGCGACTGGTCGCTCCCCCACTACGAGAAGATGCTCGACGACAACGCCCGGCTCCTCACCGCCTATCTACGGGCCTACGGGGCGTCCGGGGAGGTGGAGTTCCTGCAGGTGGCGGCGGAGACCGCCTCCTACATCCACGGCACCCTGAGCGACGGCGACCACCGCTTCTTCGGGAGCCAGGACGCCGATGAGGGGTATTATGCCCTGGACGCCGCATCCCGTGGCCTTGCCCACCCGCCTCCCGTGGACCGAACGGTGTACCTGGACCTAGCCTCCCGCGCCGTCTCGGCGCTTCTTGAGGCGGCCGCTGTCCTGGGGATGGAGGATTACCGCCGCATATCCCTGCGCTTCCTGGACTTCGCCTGGGAGGAATGCTACCGGCCCGAGGCGGGGATGGCCCATTATCTTGACGGGGCCCCTCACCGCTGGGGCCTACTGAACGACCAGGCGGATACGGCACTGGCCCTCCAGGCGGCGTTCTCCTCGAGCGGAGACCCCGCATACCTTGAACGGGCGGGCGAGCTGCTCCGCCTGGTGGAGGAGGGTTTCCTGGACCGGGAGAGCGGGCTTCTCCTGGACGCCCTGGAGGGCTCCCAGCCCACCGGCCTGCGGCCCCTGCCCGCCGAACTCTCCGCCGTCTCCCGGACAGCGGAGGCCATGCTCCGCCAGTACTTCCTCACCGGGGAGGAGGGGTGGAAAGAAACGGGGGAGAGGTTGCTGTCCTCGGTGTCCGGCGAGGCCCGGTCTCATGGCCATATGGCCTCCCCCTTCGCCCTGGCCCTGGACCTGTTCCTAGAGGGGCCGATACTGGTCAGGTACCGGGGGGCGGACGCGGAGCAGGGTCGCGCCCTTCTGGCCGCAACCGCACTCTCCCCGGATCACCGGGCCCTTTTCCTCCCCGCCGGGGAGGGAGGAGAGAGCGAAGAGTCCGAGGCCGGCGCCGAGGTCTGCGGGAAACATTCCTGCCGCCTGCGCGGCGCGCGGGCGGAGGAGGTGGCCGCATACCTGGGAGTGCGACCGGGAATAATAGAAGGGATTTTCAAATGATGGTCCGGGAGAGAAGATGATAGCCGAGAACCGA